>JAAYDS010000256.1 GCA_012729155.1 Chloroflexota bacterium
AGGTTCCAGATGGTTGCCAGCTCGCGGCAGCAGGCTACCATGTGCCAAGTATAGCGGGCCGCATCGCGCGTTGCCAACGGGCGGCGCCAGGTCTAGACTAGGGCATGGTGAACGTGCCAATCGCTCGTTTTCTGGCCGAGGTGCAGGCCCAGCCCGACTATGCTGGGCAGATTGCCCATGTGCGCGAGCTGCCGCCACAAGAGGCCACCTTTGGCGAGCTGGATCGCCCTTTGCCACTGGCGCTAGAGCAGGCGGTGCGGCAAACGGGCATCGAACGACTCTACAGCCACCAGGCCGAGGCCATCAACGCGTCCCGCAGGCGCGAGCATGTGATGTTGGCCACCGGCACCGCCTCAGGCAAGACGCTCTGCTACAACATTCCCGTGTTCGAGGCGCTGCTGACAGACCCCATGAGCCGCGCGCTGTACCTGTTCCCCACCAAGGCGCTAGCGCAAGACCAGTTGCGGGCGCTCGGGCAGCTCTCGACGGGGATGCCCGAGCCGGTGCGCTATGGCGCCTATGACGGCGACACCCCTGTGCCCACCCGCTCGCGGCTGCGGCGACAGGCCGGGGTGCTGCTGACGAATCCCGACATGCTGAGCATGGGGATTCTGCCCAACCACGCCTCATGGACCACCTTTCTAAGACACCTGCGGTTTGTGGTGGTCGACGAAGCCCACACCTACCGCGGCATCTTTGGATCGCACGTGGCGCTGGTGCTGCGGCGGTTGCGCCGACTGTGCCGCCGCTATGGAGCCGAGCCGCAATTCATCTTTTGCTCGGCCACCATCGCCAACCCTGACGAGCACGCCGAGCGGCTGTGTGGCGCACCTGTGACGGTAGTCGATCGCGACGGCGCGCCGCATGGGCCACGACAGTTCGCGTTATGGAACCCCATCTCGCCCGACGACCCGGCCCATAGCCACCGCCCCAACACCGACGCCACTATGCTGCTCACGGCCCTGCTGCGTGAGGAACTGCCAACCATCGCCTTTGTGCGGGCGCGACGTGTGGCCGAGCTGATCTTGCGCTATGTGCGCGAGGAACTACGCCGCGAGCCCGAGCTGGCCGCGCGCATCAGTGCCTATCGCGCTGGCTATCTGCCCGAGCAACGGCGAGAGATCGAGCGACGACTGTTCAGCGGCGAGTTACTGGCGGTGGTATCCACCACCGCCCTCGAGCTGGGCATCGATGTCGGCGATATCGCGGCCGCGCTGCTGGTGGGCTATCCTGGCACCATCGCCAGCGTCTGGCAGCAGGCCGGCCGGGCCGGGCGCGGCAGAGCACCAGCATTGAGCGTGCTCATCGCGCAAGACGATCCGCTCGATCAATACCTCATGCGCCACCCAGAAGCGCTCTTTGGTCGGGCGCCCGAGCATGCCCTCACCGATCCAGCCAATCCCTATCTGCTGCGCGACCATCTCCTCTGCGCCGCCTACGAGTGGCCATTGAGCAACGACGATGCGAACCTGTTCGGGCCGGCTCTCGGGCCAGCCGTCGCCGCACTAGCCCGCGAAGGCGAGCTTGAGCTGCGCGAGGACCGCTGGGTGTATCCCTACGATGACTATCCCGCGGAGCGCGTCAACCTGCGTTCGAGCGAAGGCCCACCCATCGTGCTGGCCGACGAGACCAATGCGCTGGCACCACTCGAAGAGATCGATGCCGCCACAGCGCCCCTGCGGGTTTATCCGGGCGCCATCTACTACCATCAGGGCGATGCCTGGCGCATCACCAGGCTCGACCTACAGGGCGGCCTGGCCCTGGCGCGGCCCGAGACTGACGCGCCCTACTATACCCAGCCCCAAGAGATCGGCGAGCTCGATATCATCCGCTCGCAACAGATGCGCGAGATGCACACCTGCACGCTCTACCTGGGGCAGGTGCGCGTTACCAACCAGGTCATCGGCTACGAGCGGCGACATCTCTACGATAGCTCGGTGTTGGGGCGTGAACCGCTCGACCTGCCGCCCACCAGCTTTGAGACCCAGGCCCTCTGGTTCGATGTGCCCGCCGAGATGCAGCGCGTGGTGACAGCCGAGAGCCTGGACGTGCCCGGCGGCCTGCACGCCGTCGAACATGCCTGCATCGCCCTGTTGCCCCTGTTGGCTATGTGCGATCGCAACGACATCGGCGGGCTCTCGACCGAGCGACACCATGACACCGGCCTGGCGCAGGTCTTTATATATGACGGCCACCCGGGCGGGGTGGGCCTGGCGGAGAAGGGATTTGCGCTCATCGAGCAGCTGTGGGAGATGGCCATACGCCATGTGCAAGAATGCCCCTGTGAGGCAGGCTGTCCATCTTGCATTCACTCACCCAAGTGCGGCAACGGCAACGAGCCGCTAGACAAGCGCGCCGCCATCCGCCTGTTCGAGTTATTGCTGGGCTAGGGCTCTTCGCCGTACTCGCTCAGATCGGTGGCGGGGATCTCCTCAGCGGGATCGGGCTCGCGGGCCGCGATCAGGATCTCATCAAAGGGCTGCGCCTGCAACGCTCGCACGCGCTGCTGCTTGATGAGCTCGAGAAGTGCCAGGAACGTGACGATCACCTCGACGCGCGAACGTGCGCTGCGCATGAGCGTGGTGAAACGCACCTCGCCACGGGCGCCGAGGCGCGCCAGGATGTTCTCGATACACTCTCCGATGCGCACCGGCACGGGCGCAACCACGCGATCGACGGCCTGCTGCACCGGTCGCTCGGCCAGCACACGCTGCAGCGCCGCCAGTAGCTCGCTCGGCTGCGCTTCGCCGGGCTGCACGCGCGGCTCGATGTGGGGCAGCGGGGCCAGCCGTGTATAGGTGCGCCCTCCAGCGCTCTCGAGTTCACCCAGTTGGGCAGCCACCTGCCTGAAGCGACGGTACTCTTTGAGGCGTTCGACCAGATCATCGGTATCCTCTTCGTCTTCCGAGGACGTTTCGCTGGCTGGGCGAGGCAGCAACACGCGGCTCTTGATGACCAGCAGTTGCGCGGCCACCACACAAAAGTCGGCCAGATGCGTTGCCGAGCGCTCGCGAAGCCCCTCGAGGTACTGTAGATACTGGTCGGTGACGCGGGCAAGCGATACGAGGGTGATATCCAGCTCCTCGCGTTCAATCAGTCGTAACAGCAGATCCAGCGGCCCCTCGTAGACATCCAGGGCCACCTGATAGGTCATTTCGATCACCGCTCGCTCCATCTCGAGTTCGCCATCATTATAGGCCCATGAGAGACATCGTCCATGCTTCGGTTGGAGACGCCTTGCGTCTCTGGTAAACTGCGCGCAGTTCATCAGGGAGCCGCCCATGTTCAGCTTCAAGCCAGACTATGAGCAGGTCAAGGCCCGCATCGAAGCCTTTTGGGAAGGCGAGATCATCGACCGACCACTCGCCCAGTTCGCAGTGCCCAGACCCTATGAAGAGTGGGTGCCAGAGCCTATCTCGGGGCATGCCACGCCAGAGGAGCGCTGGCTCGACGCCGGCTATCAGGCCGAGCTGGCCCTGGCGCGCTGCCACAACACCCTCTTTATGGCCGATGCCCTGCCTATCGCCTGGCCCAACCTCGGCCCCGAGGTGTTCTCTGCCTTTTACGGGTGCCCCCTGCACTTTGGCGACTATGGCACCAGTTGGACCGACCCGATCTTGCACGATTGGGCCGATGCGGAGCAGGTGCGCTTTGACCCTGATAATGCCTACCTGGCCAAACTGCACCAGATGACCGACGCCCTCATCGCTGTGGGCCAGGGGAACTTTATCGTGGGTATGACCGACTGGCACCCGGGCGGCGATTGGCTCGCTGCCATCCGAGACCCGCAGAACCTGGCCATAGACATGATCACGCACCCCGATGAGGTCAAGCGCATGCTGGCCATGGCCGAGCGCGACTATATGGCACTGTACGATCTGTTCTACGCCAAGCTACGCGCCGCGGGCAACCCCATCACCAGCTGGCTGTCGCTCATTGCAGACGGCAAGTACTATATCCCGTCCAACGACTTTTCGTGCATGGTCAGTAACCGCATGTTCCGCGAGTTCTTTCTGCCGGGCATTGTGCGCGAGTGTCACTTCCTCGATCGCTCCATTTACCACCTCGACGGCCCTAATGCGCTGCGCCATCTCGATGATATCCTGGCCATCCCCGAGCTGGGAGCAGTGCAATGGGTGTTTGGCGCGGGCAACGAGGGCTTTCACCGTTGGGTCGAGGTCTATCGGCGCATCCTGGCTGCAGGCAAAGGCGCTAACGTGATGATCGACTATGACGAAATCGATGCCGTCATCGAGGCGCTTCCGGCCAGGGGTGTGTTCCTATCGATCAACGGCGTGCCCTCGCAAGAAGCGGGTGACGAAATCATCCGCAAGCTCGAGCGCTGGGCCGCCGGCAAGGTGTTCCCGGTTCGCTAGCAGACTTGTCTGGCGCTGTGACCTATCGGGTCTGCAGCGCCTGGGCCATGCGCCGCGCCAGATTGGTCACCGTCGTCAGGCCCAGGCGGTCGGCCGCTGCGGGGCCGACAATGGCGGCGCCAGAGTGGCTGAACTGGGGCCCGTCGGCGATGACCAGCATGTCTTGCTGCAAAAAGTAGGTCTGCATGTTCTGTAGGGTGAGCTCTTGCCCACCGTTGCGAAACCCCCCGCAGGCGATGCCAGCGCCCACCTTACCCGTCATGCCAAACTGGCCGCCCGTGCGAAAGAGCACCGTGCGATCCATCATCGTCTTGAGCAGGCCGGTGACCATGCCCATCCATACGGGTGACGCCAGAATGATACCGTCGGCGCGTCGCATGGCGTCATACACCTGCA
>JAAYDS010000257.1 GCA_012729155.1 Chloroflexota bacterium
CAGGGCGCGCAACCACCAGGCCTGGGCATGGGCGCAGGCCGCATAGGTAAGGCCCGCCCACAGCAGCGCCAGCGCGATGGCGCGGGTGCGCGTGGTGATGGCGCGGTGCTGGCGATAGGCGTGGATGTAGGGCCCCAGCCAGCGGTGGCCCAGCAGCCAGTTATGCAGGCGTTCAGAGCTGCGCGCAAAGGCGGCCGCCGCCAGCAGCAGAAAAGGCGTGGTGGGCAAGATGGGCACAAACAGGCCCACCAGGCCCAGGCCAGTGGCCAGCACGCCACCGACGATCAACAACCCCCGCCGCAGCCGCTGCCTCGCCACTAGAAGGTCCAACGCACCACGGGGCGCACGCCCATCGAGTGGGCGCTGAACGTCTCGGTGGGGTTGCGACCCACGAGGTCAAAGCCGGCAGCCATAAAGGCGTTGAGCAGCCCGCCAAAGGCGTCTCCGTGGGGCACATAGTCGGCGTCGGGCTCTACGGGGTAGGCCTCGAGGGCGGCCGCGCCCTGCTCACGGGCATAGGCCAGGGCCGCCTCGATCAAGCCGCTCATCACGCCGCGGCGGCGGTAGCCCACGTGCACGTAAAAGCAGGGGCATACCCACAGCGGGCCCTCGGGCGGGTCTATGGTGGCGAACTCGACAAAGCGGTCGAGCAGGGGATAGTCATCGCGCGGGCCCACAGCCACCCAGCCCACCGGCAGGCCACCGGCCAGGGCCAGCAGGCCGGGCACCTTGCCGCCCTCGATGAGGGCGCGCATAGCATCGCGGTTGCCCACCGCACCGCGCGAGCCGAACAGCTCCTGATCGGGCTCGCGCAGCCACATGCAATAGCAGCCCTGGCATTCAGTGCCACCGCCCAGCAGTGCCTCGAACTCGAGCCAGTGCTCGGGCGTCACGGGCACAAAGGTCAACTGCAGATCATCCAGCATGGTCTTTACCCCCTGGCGCTGGGGCCGCCAGCGCCCTACGCACGATGGGCCGATAGCCCAGCCGCCGTTCGATCACCTCGAACCCCTGCCGCTCAAAGGCGCTCAAGATGCCCACATGCGCGTGCACGGTGTGGTAGAGCCCGCCCTCAAAGCGCTCTTGCGGGGCACGGTCGAGGTCGATGGGATAGGCCTCGATGGCGGCGGCGCCGCGCGAGGCCGCGTGTTCGACGGCGGCGGCGATGAGGCGCTCCATCAGGCCAGCGCCGCGGGCCTCGGCGGCGATGTAAAAGCAGGTGATGGCCCACACCTGCGAGTCGCGCTCTGGCGGGGCCAGGTAAGGCGTCTGATACACGCGGGCAAAGGCATCGCGCGGGCGCACGCACACCCAGCCCACCGGCCGGCCATCGCGATAGCCCAACAGGCCAGGCACGGCCCAGCCCTGCACCAGCGCCTGCAGCGCGGCGCGGTTCTGCTCGCCGGCGAGGGCATAAAACTGCTCGTCGGTTTGATACCACCACATGCACCAGCAGCCATAGGCGGCGCCGTGCTCGCCAAAGAGGGCCTCAAGGTCGGCCCAGCGGTCGGGCGTCAACGGGTGCACCTGCCAGTTGGCGGTCATGGCGCGTCTCCTCGATGGTTGACATAGCAGCGCATGATGGGCCGCCGCGGCGAGTGGCGCGTCACCTCGCTAAAGCCCGCCTCGACAAAGGTGGGCATAAAGCCCATCTCGGCAAAGGCGGCAGGATAGCTGGCGCCCTCGATGTCGAGGGGGTAGGCCTCGACGATGCGCGCGCCCTGCGAGGCGGCATAGTCGACTGCGGCGCGCACCAGCCGCAACGAGAGGCCGCGTCGACGGTGATCTTGCCGCACAAAGAGGCAAACGATGGACGAGACGGGGCTGTTGTCTACCGGCTTGAGCACGCGCGAGTTGCTGAGGCGCGTATACTCGTGGCGCGGGGCCACCGAGACCCAGGCCACGGCCTCGTCGCCATCATAGGCCAGCAGGCCAGGCGGGCGGCCGCTATCGACCAGCGCCTTGAGGGCCAGGCGGTTGCCCTCGCCCTTTTGGGCCTCGTAGCGGCGCGCGGTGAGCCGATAGAACATGCACCAGCAGCCACCCACAGCGCCGTGCTCGCCAAAGAGGGCCTCGAGATCGGCCCAGCGGTCGGGCGTCAACGGATGCACGGCAAAAGCCTCGGTCATGGGCGCCCTCCCTACGAAGGCAGTGGTGGTTTGACGGCGCGGCTGGCGAACTGCGTGGGCAGATATTCGGCCTCGAGGTTACGGCCATCGCGCCCCTCTTTAAAGCCAGTGAGCACAAAGCCGGCGGCAAGCTGCCCACCGAGCTGCTCGTCAAAGGAGTGGCTCCACTCAAAGGCGGTGCCCTCGCGGCGCATACGGTCCAGCTCGTCGGGCGTCAGATGGGTGACATCGGCATAGGGCAGCTTATGACGCACCTCGATGATGCCGGCGTCATCGATCTTGAAAAAGTCGAGGATATAGACGCAGGGATTCATCCAGCCGGCCAGCAGCACGCCGCCAGGGCGTAACACGCGGTAGCACTCGCGCCAGACGGGCAGCACGTCGGGGCAATAGCAGTTCGAGATGGGGTGCACGATCAGGTCGAACGAGGCGTCGGCCAGGGCCGAGAGATCGCGCATGTCACCCTCGACGGTGCGCAGCGTGAGCCCCTCGCGCTCGGCCACCAGCCGGTCTTGCGCGAGCTGGCGCGGCGAGGCGTCGAACACGGTGACGTTGGCGCCCACAGCCGCGAGCACCGGCCCCTGCTGGCCACCGCCCGAGGCCAGGCAGAGCACGTCGCAGCCAGCCAGGTTGGGCGGCCACCAGTCGTCGGGGATGGGCCACTTTTCGATGAGGAGGAGGCTGAACTCGCCACGGCGGGCGGCGGCGATGGTCTCGGGGGATACGGGCGTGGTCCACTCGTTGCCGCGGGCCACATAGCCATCCCACATGTCACGGTTATAGGCAAAATGGGTGTCGTTCATGGCGCGATGGTACCACGCGCACGCCCGCTTGACAAGGGAAAGCGGCGCACGGCATGGCTGTATCGGCGAACGCCGTGTCGGCGGGCGGGCCGCTTTACCCCGCCCCGCGCGGTTGCCAGGGCTGGTGCTCTTGCGCTAGACTGGCTGCGACGGGCTGCACACGATGAGGCGGCCGGTCAACAGCACAGGAGGCATGGTGATGGTAGACCGCATCTTTGCCGAGGACTTTGTGCCACGTTCAGAGCTGGTGACGACCGAGACGCACGTGCCGCGGGCCAGGTTCCGCGCCATCGACGCCCACAACCACCTCACGGCGCGCACGCCGCGCGGTGCGCCGGTGCGCCCGCCCGATGAGATGGTGCGCGAGATGGACTTTTTGAACCTGCAGGCCATCGCCGACCTAAACGGCGGCAGCGGCGACGAGCTCAAGTTCAAGCTAGAGCAGCTCGACCTGGCCTATCCAGGCCGTTTCATCACGCTGTGCAACGTCGACTGGCAGGGCGTGGGCTCGCCTGGCTGGGCAGAGCGCGCCGTGGCCGCCCTGAAGGACGATGTGGCGGCAGGCGCCAGGGGCCTGAAGGTGTTCAAGACGCTGGGCCTGCGCGCGCGAGATGTGCAGGGCAAGCTGGTGCTGCCCGATGACCCGCGCATCAGCGACGTGTGGGAGCAGGCGGGCGAGCTGGGCGTGCCGGTGCTGATCCACACGGCCGACCCGACGGCCTTTTTCAAGCCGCTGGACCGCTTTAACGAGCGCTGGGATGAGCTGCACGCCCATCCAGACTGGCATTTCTACGGGCCCGAGTTCCCGCCCTTTGAAGAGCTGATCGCGTCGCTCTATCGGCTCATCGAGGCGCACCCGAAGACGAACTTTATCACGGCGCACGTGGGCTGCTACCCCGAGAACCTGCGCTTTGTGACCGAGATGATGGCCAAGTACCCCAACATGTACACCGACTTTTCAGAGCGGCTGGGCGAGCTGGGGCGCCAGCCCTATAGCGCGCGCGAGTGGTTCTTGCGCTTTCCCGACCGCATTCTGTTTGGCACCGACGTGCGGCCGTCCATCGCGTGGTATCAGGCCTACTTTCGCGGGCTCGAATCGCGCGACGAGTATTTCGACTATGGGCCAGGCGGGGGCATTGCGCGGCAGGGGCGCTGGAAGATCCACGGCCTGCACCTGCCCGACGATGTGCTGCAAAAGGTGTATTACGACAACGCGGCCAGGCTCTACCGCGTGTAGGCGGCCCAGGCGCGCACGCTGACATCAGAAACGAGAAGCGGGGAGAGGTGCAGCACCTCTCCCCACTGTCGGTCTATCGGCGAGCCTAGGCCACGCCGTAGAGGCTCATCTCGGTGTCGCGGTCAAAGATGTGCATGTTGTCCATGTTGAACAGGACGCGCATATCCTGGCCGACGCGGGCTGACGTGCGCGGGTCGACGCGGGCGATAAAGTTGCGGTTGTCGCCATAGCCGAGGTACAAAAAGACTTCGTTACCCATGAGCTCGGTCACCTCGACGTTGGCCGTGGTGGGCGCGCCGATGATGCCTGGCGGCGCGAACTCGGGGTCATGGATGTCTTCGGGGCGCATGCCAAAGATGACCTGCTTGCCCAGATGGTCGGCGATGGGGCCAACCTTGTGAGCGGGCACCTTGACCTTGAACCAGCCGCCGTCGAGCGTCATATCCTCGGTGGTGCCGGTGATGGTGACGTCGAAAAAGTTCATGGCGGGGCTGCCGATAAAGCCGGCCACAAAGACGTTGTTGGGCTCGTTGTACAGCTTTTGCGGCGAGTCAACCTGCTGCAGAATGCCATCGCGCATCACGGCGATGCGCGTGCCCATGGTCATGGCCTCGGTCTGGTCGTGCGTCACATAGATAAAGGTGGTCTCGAGGCGCTGGTGCAGCTTGGAGAGCTCGGCGCGGGTGGCCACGCGCAGCTTGGCGTCCAGGTTCGAGAGGGGCTCATCCATGAGGAACACGGCTGGCTCGCGCACGATGGCGCGGCCCAGAGCCACGCGCTGGCGCTGGCCGCCAGAGAGCGCCTTGGGCTTGCGGTCGAGCAGCTCTTGAATGCCCAGCATCGCGGCGCCCTCGCGCACGCGGCGCTCGATCTCGGCCTTGGGCGTCTTGCGCAGCTTGAGGCCAAAGGCCATGTTGTCGTACACGCTCATGTGCGGGTACAGAGCATAGCTCTGGAACACCATGGCGATGTTGCGGTCTTTGGGGGCCACGTCGTTGACGAGACGGTCGCCGATGTAGATGTTGCCCTCGCTGATCTCTTCGAGGCCGGCGAGCAGGCGCAGCGAGGTGGTCTTGCCGCAACCCGAGGGGCCGACGAACACGAGGAATTCCTTGTCGGCGACTTCGACCGAGAGATCGTTCACAGCGATGACGTCGCCAAAACGTTTGACGACATGATCGTACGTTACGCTTGCCATTTCACACTCCTGCTGTATAGAAAGGGACGGGTGTGGCCAGGGCGCGCGCGGCCGAACTTGTTGGTCGGTGCAGAGACACGGCACCGGGCATACGCCAAAACCATCCACGGGCGCTCCGGACGGGGTCGATCAGGCTCCACCGCAACGCTCGATAGGCACCTCCTTGTGTACGCGCGCCCATTCAACGGGCAAGCATCGCTGCGAGCCGGGTGGCCGTGGCCACCCCAGCTACTGCAACCAACTATAGCAAACGCAAATGCGCCTGTCAACCCGATTTTGCGGCGCTCACTCGAGCAGGCGCGAAAGGTCGTCCTCGGCGCGCAGGCCCGCCACCGCGTCGACAAAGGCCGCCAACGACGCGCTCTGGGCGCGCAATCGCTCCAGGTCGGCGCCCAGTGGGTCGGCCAGCTCCGGCGGCAGCGGCTCGGCCTGCCAAGAGGGCACGGCGTAGGCGCCGTGAAAGGCAAAGTAGGCCTGGTTGAGCTTGCGCAGCGCGTACCCGCCGCTGACGACGATGAACTGGCGGCGCTCTTCCATATAGGCCTCGGCGGCCTCGATCTCGCCAGCGGCCAGCAGCTCGTCGACGCGCAGCCGCGTGATGCGCAGCTCGCGGGTCAGGTCAAAGGCAGCGATGGGCGCTGCGGGCGCAGGTGCAGGCGCTCCCTCGGCGGGCTCGGGCGCCGGCGACAGCTCGGGATAGTGCGCCGCCAGCACGC
>JAAYDS010000258.1 GCA_012729155.1 Chloroflexota bacterium
GCGGCGGCTTGCGCCGACCTGGGCCTGGTGGCCGCCGTGTCGGCCGAGGGGCGTCCGCTGCGGACCGTGCTCGAGGCACTCGACGAGATGCCTGCCTCGGTGGCGCTGCTGGTGGGGCCCGAGGGGGGCTTTGCCCCCGAGGAGGTGATGCTGGCCAAAGCGGCGGGCGTGCACCCCATTACGCTCGGGCCGCGAGTGCTGCGCACCGAGACGGCCGCGCTGGTGGCGTTCAGCGCCGTGCTCTACGCGCTGGGAGAGCTGGGCTAGAGACCACGTGTCGCCAGCCAGGCCACGCCGGGCAGCGAGAGCATCGCCAGCGCCGTGGTGACCACGGCGGCGGTGACGGCCAGGGGCACGTCACTACCGTATTCCTTGGCGAGCACGGGCGAGAGCATGGCCGCGGGCATGCCAGCCTGCAGAATCACCGTGGCGCGGGTGAGTGGGTCGAGCGGCAGCGGCATCGTGAGGGCGAACATCAACAGCGGCGAGACCACCAGGCGCGTCGAGATGATGCCCAGCAGCGGCCAGGTCAACGCCAGGCCAGTGCGCGCGTGGCTGTAGATGAGGTAGCCCAATAGCAGCATCGAAAGGGGCGCATTGCAGCCAGCGAGCAGATCGAGCGCATCGGCCACCAGACCGGGCAGCTCCCAGCCCGTAGCGAACCAGGCGCCGCCCACAAAGAGGGCCATGAACATAGGGCTGAGCAGCGCCTTGAGGATCGGCCGATACCAGCGGCCGCTGCGCCCGTTGGCCAGGCCGGCCACGCCAAAGGTAAAGAGGTTGACGTTGATGCCCATATCGGCCATTACAGCGTACACCGCTGCCACTGGGCCCAGCACGGTCTGCACCACGGGGATGCCCAGCGACGCGGTGTTAAAGCAGCCGCAGGTCAACGCCATCACGCCACGCGTGCCGGGCTGCAGGCGTGCTGCGCGGCCGGCCAGCATCGCGGCCGACCACAATACGAGCCCCACCAGCACGATGAGCACCAGCGCCCAGGGCGCCATACGCAGCATGTCGGGCGAGAGGTCTCGCGCCACGGCGATGAGCGTCACCGCGGGCATGGTCACATTGATGATCAGCGTGGAAAGCTGGTTCGAGCCCTCTGCGGTGATGACGCGCAGACGGCCCAGCAAGGCGCCCAGCGCGAGCAGCAGAAACAGGCGGGCAAACGGAGTCAGCAGCGCGACGATGCTCATCCACGCTCCAGATCAACAAGCATAGGCGATAGGGTATGACACAGCCCCACTATACGCAAAAGGGCGCTCTGCCCCCGCGACATGCACCCGGCTCTGGCGCCGATGGCCTGACGCGTCGCGCGCTGCTGGGTGTGTTGGGGGGCACGGCGCTGGCCAGCCTGGGCGGCTGGCGGTTGGCGCAGTATGTCCTGCGCATCGAGCCGCGCCGCCTGCAGGTGAGCCACACCACCGTGGCCGCGCCGCTGACAGCCCCGGTGCGGCTGGCCCTGATCAGCGATATTCACATCGGGCCGCATGTCGAGGTGGCCTGGGTGCGGCAGGTCATCGCGGCGGTCGCGGCGCAACAGGTCGATCTGGTGTTGCTGGGCGGCGACTATGTCACCGGCTCGACCGATGGCATGCCTGCCCTGGCCGAGGCACTGGCTGAGCTGCAGCCCAGCCTGGGTGTGTATGCTGTGCTCGGCAATCATGACTACTGGACCGATGCCGACGCGGTGCTGCACTGGCTGCGTCTGGCGGGGGTGATGGTGCTGGTCAACGCCGGCGTCGAGCTGGCCACTGCCGGAGGGCCTCTCTACCTCGCTGGTCTGGACGATGCCTGGCAGGGGCGCCCTGACCTCGAAGTGGCTCTGGCGGGCCACCGTGCGGGCCTGCCCACGGTGCTGCTACAGCACGAGCCCGACCCTGCCGCCGCTCGTGCCGCTGACGATCGCCTGCTCTTGCAGCTGGCGGGGCACACCCATGGCGGACAGGTCCGCATTCCGGGCCTTGGCGCGCCGGTGCGGCCGCCCTATGGCGAGCATTATGTGGCCGGCCTCTATGCGCTCGAGCGCTCGCAGCTGTATGTGACGCGCGGCATCGGCGTCACGTCGCCGCCGGTGCGGCTCAACTGCCCGCCCGAGCTTACCGTGATCACCCTGGCCCCGCGCGAGGCTGCGCTGTGAGCAACGCGGTGGGCGAGGCGCAGGGCATCAACGTCTATCGCGAGAGCGACCTGCACGCCGGGCTCAAGCTGGCTTATGCCAGGCCCGGCGACCGCATCGAGGCGCCCGTGGGCGGCTATGTGGCCGACATTCTGCGCGATGGCCTGTGCATCGAGGTGCAAACGGGCTCCTTTGGGGCGCTCAGGGCCAAACTGGCGGCGCTGCTCGAGACGCATCGCGTGCTGCTCGTCTATCCGGTGGCGACGCTCAAGTGGGTGGCCGTGTATGACGCAGCGGGCGAGACGTTGCTGCGGCGCCGACGTTCGCCGCGCCGTGGGCAGCCGCTCGAGCTGTTTGCCGAGCTGGTCTACCTTGGTGAGCTGCTGGCGCACCCACGCCTGTCGTACGAGGTGGCGCTGGTCGAGATGGAAGAGGTGCGCCGCGACGATGGCCGCGGCAGTTGGCGGCGCAAGGGCGTGAGCATCGACCAACGCCGCCTGTTGCGCCTGGTGTCGACGCAGCGCTTTGTGGGGCCCGAGGGGCTGGCAGAGGTGCTCTTGCCAGAGCTGGCCGAGCCCTTTACCAATCGGCAACTCGCCGCCTGCCTGGGTGTGGGGCGGCGGCTGGCCGGCAAGATCACCTACAGCCTGCGGCAGGCTGGGCGGCTGCACACGGCGGGGCGGGCAGGGCGCGAGCTTTTGTTCGCGCGGGCCACAGGCGCGCATGAATAGCCGCGACTCGCTTTGACGTAATCGTGACTCGTCTTTACAATCGAACTGCCGACCAACCTGGCGCCAGAGGTGTAGCGATGGCCACTTTACCCGATGGAACCCAATTACCCGGCAAGCTGTTCATCGTCGAGGGCATCGACGGCTCGGGCAAGAGCACGCAGCTCGACCTGGTGCACAAATGGCTGACCACGGCGGGCTATATGGTGGCCTTTTCCGAGTGGAACTCGTCGCCGCTGGTGGCCAAGGCCACCAAGCGCGGCAAGA
>JAAYDS010000259.1 GCA_012729155.1 Chloroflexota bacterium
GCAGATGTGTGTTGGGAGGCATGCCACATGAAAAAGACCTATTGGCTCGCAGTCTATGTTGTCCTCACGGTCGTATCGGCAGTGGTCGCCAGCGGCGCCCCGATTCCCTGGAGCACCTCGGGCGGCGGCGGCTGATCTCGGCCCTGGCCAGGTGAGCCATGATCCTCCTGGCTGCACTGGCCCTCTCGTTCATCGTGGCGCTGGCTCGAGGAGGAAGACTCTCTACCTTAGAGCATTGGCTACCAGTACATGGCTGGTTGCCCGGGCTAGCGCTGTTGATTCAGGTCTTGGTGGTGGCGTTGCACCCACCGGCGAGCGGTGTAATTGTGGCCCTGCTGGGCACCTCGCTCGTGCTGCTGTTAACATTCGTGATACTGAACCTTGGGCTGCCCGGGATGGCTCTGCTGGGCTCTGGCCTGGCCCTCAATCTGGTGGCGATCGCCGCCAACGGTGGCTGGATGCCCGTCAATCCCGGCGCCCTCGAGCGCGCTGGCTTGCATGCGCTGGCCAGCCTGCCGCAAGGCAGTCTGCTAGAGGGCTCTAAGGATATCTTGCTCGAGGCCGAGCACGCCAGGCTCTGGTGGCTGGGTGACATCATCCCCCTGCCGCCACCCATCTCGGTGGTGTTAAGTCTGGGCGATTTGCTTGTGGCCGCTGGCGGTGCGTGGTTCTGGCAGAAGGCATTGTTTCCTCGGCCAAACCTCACCGCAGACGAGGGCTGATTGCCGAACAGGCAACATGCCCCGCACCCTTACATAGGGATCAACAGGTCGGTTGACATCTTGTGGCGAGATGGCAGCCCTCCTGATCCATTCCCACCCACATCCGGCGCGCAGCGATCCCCCCCAAGAAACGCTGCGCGCCACCTCTTTTTTGGCCACCTGATCGTCCTCGCCTATAGTGCCCCTGGCTGAAACAGGCGCTACGCCGCAACAACATCGAGGTGCGCACCCATGAGGCTACTCATCGCCACCGGCAACGCCGGCAAAAAGCGCGAGTTCGCCGGGCTGCTGGCCGACCTGCCCCTGGAGATCGTGGGGCTCAACGACCTGGGCCTGCCCAATGATGTCGAGGAGACCGGCGCCTCGTTTGCCGAAAACGCTCTGCTCAAGGCGCGCGCCTATGCCGCGCGATCGGGGCTGCTCACGCTGGCCGATGACTCGGGGCTCGAGGTCGATGCGCTTGCTGGCGCCCCTGGCGTGCAGAGCGCCCGCTATGGCGGCCCAGGCCTCGACGATCGTGGACGCTACAAGCTCTTGCTGGCCAGTCTGCGCGGCGTGCCCGCCGAGGATCGGACCGCTCGCTTTCGCTGCACCATCGCACTGGTTGTGCCCGATGGGCGCGAGGCCACCGTCGACGGCGCCTGTGAGGGGCGCATCACCGACGCGCCGAGCGGAGAGCACGGCTTTGGTTATGACCCGGTCTTTTGGGTAACCAGCGAGGGGTGCACCATGGCCGAGCTACTGCCAGAGCGCAAGAACGCCATTAGCCACCGGGCTGTGGCCGCGCGCCAGGCATTGCACATCCTCGAGGGTTGGCTGCGCCCCCTCGGCTGACCGCCACAAAGACACAGGGGGAGGCCGAGATGGCC
>JAAYDS010000260.1 GCA_012729155.1 Chloroflexota bacterium
TCAGCATTACCGCGTTGACGTCGTAGGCGGATCACAGTACCATGGGCCCAGCACCGTCGCCCTGCGTAGGCGGAAAGGATCATACGATGTCCGTTCCCATTGCTCTACAACTCTACACCGTACGTGATGAGACAGCTAAGGATTTCTGCGGGACGGTCCGCAAGGTGGCCAACATGGGCTACAGCGGCATCGAGCTCGCCGGCACCGGTGGCCTCTCAGCTGCCGAGATGTCTGATCTTCTGGCCGAAACTGGCCTCAAAGTGGCCGGTAGCCACGTGATGGTCAACCTGTTCGCAGAACAGCTGGATGAGCTCATTGACTACTATAGCGCCATCGGAGCCAAGTACGTGGGCATCCCCGCCCTGCCTGGCGAGCTTCGCAACGTCGAGGGGTTCAAGTCGGTCGCCAAGCTCATGAACGAGGCCGGCAAAGCCATGCAGGATGCGGGTCTGTCGCTGTACTATCACAACCACAACTTTGAGTTCGAGGATCTGGGCGGCGGGGTTCGCGGCATGGATATCCTGTTTGCAGAGACCGATCCAAAAGTGGCTTTCTTCGAGATCGACTGCTACTGGGCGGTCTATGCCGGCGTGGATCCAGCTGAACTCATCAAGTCTCAAGCTGGCCGCTACCCGCTCATCCACCTCAAGGATATGGTGGGCACTGGCAGCGAACGCACCTTTGCCGAGGTTGGCGAGGGCATCATCGATTGGCAGCCCGTTTTCGCCGCCAGCGAGGCGCAAGGCGCCGTCTGGTACATCGTCGAGCAGGACCGCTGCGCTCGCCCCTCGCTCGAGAGCGCTCAAATCAGCGCCAACAACCTGAAAAGTTGGGGCAAGGGCTAGGGTACGCGACCATATTCGCCCTGCAGCGTTGCAGGTTGCCATCGTGGGCGCCGTTGGATTGGCCTACACACGCTGGGGGAATGAACATGGGCGAGAGCCTCACACACAAGATCATCCGGCGTCATCTCGTCTCGGGCGAGATGACGCCCGGCAGCGAGATTGGCCTGCGTATCGACCAGACGCTGACGCAGGATGCCACCGGCACCATGGCCTATCTGCAGTTTGAGGCCATGGATCTGCCGCGCGTTCGCTGTGAGCTGGCGGTCAGTTACGTCGATCACAACATGCTCCAGACCGACTTTCGCAACGCCGACGACCATCGCTATCTGCAGACGGTGGCGGCTCGCTACGGCATCCACTTTTCGCGGCCAGGCAACGGCATTTGCCACCAGGTGCACCTCGAACGCTTTGGCATTCCCGGCAAGACGCTGTTGGGCTCTGACAGCCACACGCCCACTGGCGGTGGTCTGGGGATGCTGGCTATCGGTGCGGGCGGGCTCGATGTGGCCGTCGCGATGGCTGGGGCGCCCTTCTACGTGCCCATGCCGAGGGTGGTGTTGGTGCGTTTGACCGGTGCCCTGCAGCCCTGGGTCTCGGCCAAAGACGTCATTCTGGACTTGTTGCGTCGCTTGACCGTCAAAGGCGGCGTGGGCAAGGTGTTCGAGTATGGCGGGCCGGGCGTGGCAGCACTCAATGTGCCTCAACGCTCGACCATCACCAACATGGGCGCCGAACTGGGCGCCACGTCATCGCTCTTCCCCAGTGACGAGGCCACTCGATGCTTTCTGGCGGCCCAGGGCCGCGAGAACGAGTGGGTTCCTCTCGCCGCCGACGACGATGCCTCCTACGACGAGGTAGTCGAGATCGACCTTGGCAGCCTCGAACCGCTGGTTGCCTGCCCGCACAGCCCCGACAACGTACGCCCCGTGCGCGAGGTGGCCGGCAAGCCGGTCGACCAGGTTCTGGTGGGCAGCTGCACCAACTCCTCAGTGGTCGACCTGGAGACAGTTGCGAGCATGGTCCGGGGCA
>JAAYDS010000261.1 GCA_012729155.1 Chloroflexota bacterium
ACGCCCTGCTCTCCCAAACTGAGCATCACATCAAGTTGCGCACGCGAGAAAGGCCGCCCTTCAGCGGTGCCCTGCACTTCGATATAGCGCCCCTGGCCGTCCATTACCAGGTTCAGATCGACCTCGGCCTGGCTGTCCTCAGAATAGCACAGATCAAGGATAGGTTGCCCCTGGCAGATGCCCACGCTGATGGCTGCAACCGGCGTCGGCATAGCCCGCGGCACGAGCTCGCCAGCCACCACGAGCCGTTGCAGCGCGATGGCCAGCGCAACCCAGCCGCCGGTAACGGCCGCGGTGCGCGTGCCCCCGTCTGCCTGTAGCACGTCAGCATCGATGCAAACTGTGCGTTCGCCCAAGAGCGTCATGTCGAGCGAGGCGCGCAACGAGCGACCGATCAGCCGGCGTATCTCTTGGGTGCGGCCCGATAGGCGCTCCTGTTCGCGCCTGTTCCGAGGGCTGGTGGCATATGGCAGCATGCTGTACTCGGCAGTCAGCCAACCCACCCCGCGCCCTGTCATCCACTCGGGTACGCCCGGCATGATCGATGCAGCGCAGATCACATGGGTATTGCCGCAACGGATCAGGGCAGAGCCCTGAGCGGCAGGCGCCACGCCCAATGCAATATCCACATGACGATGCTCATCATGAGATCTGCCATCAGGTCGGGTAAAGGTCATCATGGCGCCGAGTCTAGTCGAGTCTCACGACGATGCCAAGTTGCCCCAGGATCTGCTCCTGGCGCTCCCACATAAGGCTCCGCTCGCTCGCGAGCATATGGTCATGCCCCAGCAGATGCAGGCAGCCGTGCACCACTATCAGGGCAAGCTCATGCCAGGCTGGGTGTCCCTGTTCGGCCGCCTGCGCCACAATTCGCGGCCAGGAAATGACAATGTCGCCTAGCTCTACGGGCGCGCCAGGCGGGGTAATCCAGCCGTCTTGGCCCTGAGTGGGAAAAGAAAGCACATCGGTTGGACCCTCTTGCCCGCGGTGCACAGCATTGAGCTCCGCAAGCTCCTCGTCGGTCGAAATGCGCAGCCACACCGCCGCGCCTGGTTGAACGCTCTCGGCCACCAGCGCAGCTTCGACCAGGAGCCCTACCTGCTCCGGCGCCACAGCAGCGCCCGATTCACGGGCAATCTCGATCTGGATATCGTAGAGAGGCATCAGAGCGCGCCCCTCATACGGCCACCAGCCCCTCTGGAAGCTGGTCAGCCGTCAACGCCGCCACGTGCTCGGTGTAGTAGCCCTGGTACTCAACTGGCAGCATACGGGCGATCTGCACCATGACGCCATCGGCCAACACCTGTAGGCGCTCTGAGGAGAGCCGGCCATCGCCATAGTCTAACCTGAACGGTTTGCCGACACGCACCGTGCAACTTGGGCGCCGCAGTCTACGCCAATCGCCCAGGCGCTCTTGCCCCCAGGCAGCAATGGGCACGATGACCGCGTCAGCCTTGTGCGCCACATAGGCCACACCAGCCTTACCGCGCTGTAGCTGGGCGCTCTGGCTGCGAGTACCCTCGGGAGCTATAGCCAAAGCCAGCCCGCGCCTGAGCACATCAAGGCAGAGCTTGAGGGCATTGCGGTCTACCTCGCCACGATTCACAAAGATAGTGCCCGCGGACCGTAGGAACCAGCGCACCAGGGGCGTATCAAGCCACTTGTCGGCCGCCAGCGTGACAATCTGCCGCCATACTGCACAGACCACTGTGCCTGGGTCGGTGAGATGCAGATGGTTGACCACAAGGATCACGGGGCCGCGTTTGGGGATGTTTTCTTGCCCACTCGAGCGGTAGCGGTAAACGATGCGCATGAGCACATTGATGGTGAACCACAACAGACGATACAGCACGATGCTGGTGTGGTAGCCTGCCCGGAAACGCGCCGTCTTGCTCGAGTTGATGGATGCCTCTCTGTGCAACGGTGACCTCTGATTCTAGGCTCGAATACTCGACAATGAGGCTATTGTACCACAACGGCAACGTGGGACCACATAGTAGCAACCTCACCGCGGGCATTTGACACCCCCTCATGCTCGCGCATACTGCCGGCATTCCGATCATCAAGATGCGAGGTCGAGGCATGCAGTTCAACAATCGCGAGGATATCATCCAGCTCACCCCTCTATGGCAAGGTGAACGATTCGAGGATGGTCGGCCCAAGGTGTCAGATGAGGTGATCGCGCGGCTGCGCGGGCTCAACCTCGTGCTCGAGGAGGCCTGGGCGATCTGCTGGTCTCACGGCTATCACTATCAGTTTGAAGGCAACTGGCTCAACCTGCACCCCGAGCGGATCGTTATCGGACGAGCGGTGACGGGCACTTTTGTGCCCACGAGGCCCGACCTACACGACTATTTGATGAGTCTGGGCCAGGAGCAAGAAGGGCGCATCGGCGCGATGAATTCATGGGTCATTGAGACGCTGCGCAAGGACGACGTCATCGTCATCGACCTCTTCGGCAAGGTAGCCTTTGGCACTTATTCGGGGGCCAATCTGTCGACCGCCATTGCTACACGTACCGGCGGCACCGCCCAGATCATCGATGGCGGCATCCGTGATGCACAGCAGATCGTCGAGATCCCGAACTTTAGCACCTTTTGCCGCGGTATGGACCCGACGCCGATCCGCGATGTGACCCTGATCGGCCTCAACACGCCCTGCCGCATCGGCAACGCCACCTGTATGCCTGGTGACCTGGTGGTGGCCACCTATGAAGGCGTGCTGTTTGTGCCCCCGCACCTGGCCGAAGAGGTGCTCGAACACGCCGAACGCACGCATCTTCGCGAGCAGTTCAGCCACCAGCGCCTGCGTGAGGGCATCTACACCTCGTCACAGATGGACACCAAGTGGACCGAGGCCATCGAGGCGGACTTTGAGGCGTGGCGCGAGACGCATGGCCTCGACAACGTCTCGTTCAAAGGCAAGACGGCCGCCGACGAGGCGCAGGCATCGCAAGAGACGCTGCTCTAGACAGTTTGCCTTACCACACAGCACCCCAGGCGGCAGAATGTGTTCCACCTGGGGTGCGTGTATGTTGGACGTCATTCCTTCGGCGTGTCTTTCAGGCTGCGCAGCACAAAGACGGCGCCAGCGAGCACCAGGGCGATCGGCCAGATCAAACCGCCCAGCCGAAGCGACTGAGAGAGAATGAGCAGGCCAACGGCCGCCAGCACGCCCGCGGGAATCAGCGGCCAACGCATGCGGCCTTGCGGCGTCTCGACCAGTGCGAGCAGCCCAAAGGTGGCCGCCAGGCCGAACATCATTACTGCGCCGCCCTCAAAGGGTAGTCGTAGCGCCTCCACCAGAGCGGTGGCCCCAGCAGCGGCCGTCGCGCCCGCCGGGATGATGGCCCACCAGCGTGTGGGCTCGCTCAGAAAGACGATCAAGAAAGACAGCGCGATGGCGAGCAGAAATACGGGGCCACCGATAAGCCCCGTCAGCCGGTTCGAAAGGCTCGACATGGTGAGCAACGCCCCCAAGCCCAGCAACGTGCAGCCGGGGATGATCGCCCACCAGCGCTGCTTGGTGTTGCTCGCATAGGTCACCACAAAACCCACGCCAGCCGCCGCGAACAGGCCGCCGATAAGCAGCTCCTCGCGGTCGAACCAGCCCCCCATCATGTTCCTCAACAGCAATAGCGCACCCACGCCAATGAGCGCGATGCCCCACCACGTCCGATCGGATACTCGCTTCATCTCTCTCCCTTCAGAACAACCTGTCACACGTCATCCTAGTCATACGCCAGCACCTGACGAACCGACACCCCGGAGGCCCTGTGTGCCGGCAACACCACCGCCAGAGCGGCAATGCCGAGCACAACCAGCAACCACAAGATCAGGCCGCCAAACGAGTAGACCTGCGTAAGGGGGCTGCGAATCATGGCCACGCCCAGCACTTGGCTTAGCAGCGCGCTAAGCGGCAGGGCCACCAGGGCGCCAATAGCCCAGCTGATGAGCGCCATGAACAGCCCCTCGATGGCAACCACCCTTCTCACCGCACGGCCAGAGGCGCCGATGGCGCGCATTACGCCCAGCTCGCGGCGCCGCTCGAGCACATTGATGCTCAAGGTGCCCATCAGGCCCAGGCCGCCAACAAAAGCGAACAGCACTGCCATGGTTAACAGAATGCCAACCACCGTGTTGAGCTGCCCCAGGATGTTCTGGCGCAGCGAAGCCGTGCTTTCCCAGGAGCGCACGGCGATGCCCCGCCGATCGAGGTGCGCGGCAAGCAGCTTACCCATCGCCTCCTGGTTGGCGGGCGACGCGTCGTTGAGACGCACGCGTGCTGAAAACGCCTTGCCCGCTTCACCCACGGTGTGTGCCAGATAGGGATAGTTGGCATAGCCGAGCGGCCCCACCATCAAAGCCTTGGCGATACCCACCACCACCCATTCGGTCTCGATACGCGATCCATGACGGTCGAGCTGTAGCGTCACTGCATCACCCACGTTGATGGAGGGGTCGACTTTGAGCAAGTCTGAGTTGATAACGAGCGCATTCTGGTCTTCGGGCAGCAGCCAGCGCCCCTCGATGAGTGTTGGAATGATCATCTGCGTGTCGGCGGGCGGGGCGACGATGTTAAAGGGTTGCCCGTGGCTGCCATCGGCCAGCACCCGCTCGGCCCCAGCAACACCCCAGTACTCGACTTCTGCGATGCCAGGCACCACCGCCAGCTCGTTGCTGATCTTTTGGATACGCAAGGGCTCATTGAAGGTGAGCACGAGCTCGTGGTTCCAGTACTGAAGCGCCTCATCAGTGGTCCGGCCGAGTGAGGCCTGCACGTTAGCCACCGAAATAAAGACAGCGCCGCCCATCACCAGCGTCGCGAGTGTTAGCACGAGACGCCCGCGTCTGCGGAATGTATTGCGCAGGGCGAGCACGAAAGTCTGCGAGATGACCCGGAGATGCAACAGGCGCTCGGACAAGCCCCCCTGCGGAGCCTCTGTGAGGCCGTAGTCATTGATTGCCTGCCGTACGGTGATGCGAGTGCCCTTGATAACGGGGCCAAGGGCTGCGATGAGGGGTACTGCCACCCCGGCGACCACCTCGAGCAAGACCGTCCCTACCGGCGGCCGATAGTCGCTGATGTCAAAGTTCAGCATATTGGCTACAAAGTCCGCGATGCTGCGTGCCAGCAGCATCTTGACGGGCATGGCGAGTAGCAACGCCATTAGCGCCAGGATCAAGACCATCGCCAGATAGACGACCACGACCTGGCTTTGACGCGCCCCGATGGCCTTGAGCATGCCGACGCTCCTGCGTTGCTGCGCCAGGATGGCCATGATCGTGTTGATCACGAGGAAGGCTGCCAGCCCCAGGGCCAGCAGGCCGAGCACCTGCATGATGAGCATCACAGGATCGAGCGTGTCTGAGGCCCAATGACGACCAGGCTTGGGCAGCCAATGTCCCTGCACCTCGCCTCCGCCATTCTGGATGCGTGCCGTGACCGCCTGCGCCACGGCCTCAAGTCCCTCTCGTGTGCGCAGGTCGTCGGTGACGCGCACGTGAACCTGGCTATAGAGCGGCATCATTCCGAACCAGGGCAGCGTGTCGGCAGAGATGTACCCTGAGCCACCACCGTTGAACATGGGCGGTGGCAGGCCCAGGTTGTGGGCTACCCCCACAACGCGCAGCTCTGTGCTCAGATCGCCAAAGGCCTTGATGGTCAGCGTCTCGCCGATACTGGCCGCAACATAGTCCATCGTCTGGCGTTCGAGGACGACATCACGCTGGCGTGCAAGGCTCTTGCCTCCAACCAGGGCGATGCGGCCGATCTCTGCATCGCGGTCAGGATCGACGACGTACAGATCAACAGGCTTCCAGTCCTCCTCGCCCATCTGCACTTGAACGCGGAAGGATATCTTGCCCTCAGCGGCGGCCACCTCTGGCAGGCGCTGCACGGCGGCGATGGCCTCTTCATCGAGCGAGCTGGTCCACAGCACGATGTCGGCCGGCCGCGTTGCCAGGTATTGCGAATCCATGTTACGCTGGATGACGGCCGTTGACGTGCTGATAGACCCAACGGCCACCACGCCCACAGCGATCGACATGATCGCCAAGAGCGAGCGGCTCCTGTTGCGCCAGAGGTCCTTGAACACCAGCTTCCATCGTGTGCTCAGCAAAGTCATGCTCCTCACGTCGCTGATCAGTGTGTCACGGGGGGGGCTAGACAATGGCGCCATCTGCTAGAACAATAGCCCGCGCAGCGCACGTTGCCAGTTCGCGGTCATGGGTCACCATGAGGATCGTCTTGCCCTCAGAGGCCAGCTGTTCAAAGAGCGCGAACACCGCGGCGGCAGTAGCTGAATCGAGGTTGCCCGTTGGCTCATCGGCCACCAAAATGGGCGGATCCGTGGCCAGGGCGCGCGCGATGGCAGCCCGTTGTTGTTGCCCGCCTGACACAGCTGAGGGCAGCTTGTCGGCGTGTTCGGTGAGGCCTACCTGGTCCAGCAGCTGTAGCGCTCGCGTGCGCCGCTGGCGCCGCGTGCCATAGTCTGCCAGATCCATAGGCAGCATCACGTTCTCGGCGAGAGAGAGCATCGGCAGCAGCTGAAAGAACTGAAAGACGATGCCCAGGTTGCGCCCCCGCCATACGGCCAACTGGTCTTCGTTGAGATCATGCAGCGGGGCGCCATTGACCCACACCTCGCCCTCAGTCGGGCGGTCAATACCGGTGATCATGTTGAGCAAGGTCGACTTGCCAGAGCCTGACTTGCCGATGACCGCCACGAACTCGCCAGCATCGATCTCGAGACTGACCCCCCTCAGCGCGCAAAAGCTGCCTGCGGCGCTCTGGTAAGTCTTGACCACGTCTTCGAGATCGATCAAAGCGTCTGGCTGTCCGACTGCAGTTTTGCGTGTGGCTTTGCATAGCTTGTTGAACATCATTGGCATCCTTGGAATGGTGTTGTTGCGTGCACATCATCTGGATTGTAGCGGCGAGATCGCTCCCTGGCACCGTGCAGCCGAGCAGAACGAGGGCCGCCCTGTCGACGGGTTGCATCCCTGACCGACTGACCAGGTTGCGTTGATACGGTGTGACTCGCTAGTTTCGACGAGCTGGCGGTTGTGATATCATGGGGCTGTTCTAGGTTCGCCTTTGGGCCAGTCGAGTTCGGTCAGCATGTCACAAACACCGCGGAGTCAGCACGCCGCCATGACCGCCCGTAAACCTCTCGACATCCGCCGGTTGACGCCATTGCAGCTCGGTCTGGCCATTGCCAGCGTGGTGCTGGTGATGGCAGTGGTGGCTCTTTTGATCATGGGCTTTGCCTCTGGCGCCGCGGCAAGGGATGCACTGCGCTCCGGCTATCTCTTTACCGATCTGGGCAACATTCGTCGCGGCACCTACGAGCTCCATCTGGCTACCATCGCGATGCTGACGGGCGGAGACGAGGGCCTGGAGCAGGCGCAGCTTCAGTACGCCCTAGTGTCATCGCAGGTGGAGCAGGCTCAGCGCAGCTCGCCGGAGAGCCCTGTGATCGCCCTGGGCCTGAGCAAACTGCCGCCGATACTGGCCGAGTACGGGGAAGTGATCGAGCAGGTGCGCGCAGATGCTTCTCTCCTGGGACAGGACGAAACCCGCGAGCAGCTCTTGGACAGCGTCGCGCGGCTCGAGCGCATGACCCAGAACCTTTATGACCGCGAAGAGACGCGCTTTTTTCAGCGCGTCAGCGATGGCATTGACGGACAGCGCACCTCTAACCTGCTCCTGCTCATTATGAGTGTGGTAGCCGCAGCTTTTGCGTCTCTGTTGGCGCTCTCACTCAACCACAGCATCGGCTACGAGTTTGAGCGAGCCTACAGCATGCTAGAAACGTTGTTTCGTGCCGACGAGGACCTGCACCGTAACGTGTCCATCGAGCAAGTAGGCGATGCCCTCGTGGCCACTGGCATGGCTGTGCTCAACGCCGACAAGGCAGCGCTATTCACCTGGGACGTCAACCGCGAACGGCTGTTGCCGCGTGTCTGGCGAGGGTTTAGCGCAGCCTTTGCCGATCACAGCTACTCGGTAGCCGACGGCTGCCTGAGCGAGGTTGTCCAGAGTAGCGATCTCGTTGTGGTCGACGACACCCAGCGCGACCGTGACACACTACAGCCACTGACCTCTGAAGAGAACGTGCGCTCGCTGGTGCATGTGCCCATCCGCATTGACGAGCAGAGCTATGGTGTGTTGACTATCTGTTCAGAGCGACCCCGCTCCATCGACCAGGACGAGCGCCGCCTCTTGACGGCGCTTGCCAGACGCGCCGCGTCGGCCATCGAGAACGCGCGCCTCTATGACCTCGCACAGTCGTCTGCAACGCTGCAAGAGCGTCAGCGCCTGGCGCGCGAGCTGCACGATGCCGTGACTCAGACGCTGTTTGCAGCGACGCTAATCGCCGAAGTGTTGCCGCGCATCTGGGAGCGCTCGCCCGAGGCAGGCGCGGCCCGCCTCGATGAGCTGCGAGCTCTAACTCGTGGCGCGTTGGCCGAGATGCGCACCCTTTTGCTCGAGCTGCGGCCGCAGGCGCTGCTCGAGGCCGACATGGGCGAACTGCTCAAGCAGCTGGTCGAGGCCTTTACAGGGCGCTCGCGCATTCCAGTCACACTCGAGGCCGATGAAGAACTGGAGCTGACGCCCGAGGTCAAGGTAGCCTACTATCGCATCGTGCAAGAGGCGCTGAACAACGTCGCCAAACATGCCGGCGCCAGCAGGGCAGCGGTGTCGCTGGCCTATGCTGACGGCTGGCTTGTGCTAAAAGTGACCGATGATGGCAAGGGGTTCGACCCCGCCAGCGTGCCGCCGACCCACCTGGGCCTGGGGATCATGCAGGAACGCGCCCAACAGATTGGGGCTAGATTGTCGATCGATAGTGAGCGCGGCCAAGGAACGCGCGTTGAGGCACGCTGGCAGGGAGCAAAGGAGCAATCTGAATGAGCGAGGTAGAGACGATTCGAGTGTTGCTGGTGGATGACCACACGGTGGTGCGTAGCGGCCTGAGCGCATTCCTGATGGTGCACGACGATCTGGAGCTCGTTGGCGAGGCGGGTAGTGGTCAGGAGGCGGTCGACCAGTGCGAACGCTCGCGGCCCGACGTGGTGTTGATGGATATGATGATGCCCGGCATGGATGGTGCTACGGCCACCCGCGTCATCAGACAGCGCCACCCTGACGTGCAGGTGATCGCCCTGACGAGCTTTAAGGAAGAGGATCTTGTGCACGACGCGCTCGAGGCCGGCGCCATCGGCTATCTCCTCAAGAACGTCACCGCTGCCGAACTCGCCGATGCCATCCGCAAAGCGCACAGAGGCCGCCCCACGCTGTCGCCAGAGGCAACGCAGGCGCTAATCCACGCCACCACCCAACCACCCCCTCTCGGGCATGATCTGACGGCGCGCGAGCGAGAGGTGCTGGCGCTGATGGTGCAGGGAATCAGCAATCCCGAGATCGCTGATCAGTTATTCGTAAGTCGCTCAACGGTCAAGTTCCACGTCAGCAGCATACTGTCCAAGCTAGGCGCAACGACGCGCACTGAGGCCGTGGCGCTGGCATTACAGAACCGTCTGGTGGACCATCAGGCGCGCTGAACCGAGCCTGGTCAGTTGACCAGGCCGCATCTGATCAATGATCGAGGCGTACATCTCGCCGTATGCACGATGCGACATTACGGATGATATGACATCATAGCCTCAGAGCGCTGGCCAAGAGACGCGACGCGCGGCAAGGGAGGCATGAGATGTCATACAGCATGATGGAAGCGTATCAGGTCAAGATGGAGCAGCTTGCCGACGACGTCAAGGCTACTTGTCCGGCCTGTACAACGGCTCGCGGGATCCTGGTCCAGATGGTTGAAGGGGTCCGCAAGATCCTCGCGCAGCGATGCTCGCCGCCGTCCTACAGCGAGCGGCTGCTGAGTGGAACACGCTAGCGCTGGCTAGGATTCTGGCCCCACCCCGGAGCGGCTCGCCTTTGGGCGAGCCGCTCCTTCGCTTTTTCACTGGCGCGCGTTGACGCAGAGAGCGCACGCAGCTAGGATATCGCCACCATGGATGGACGCGCGCTCAAACGTATTCTGTGGCTGCTGCTGGCCTGCGTCAGCGCTGCATTGGCGGTTCCACACGCCTCGAGGGCAGACGGTGGGCTGTGCTTGCCGGTGCTCACCCCTCTTGAGGCGACTGGCTTTGTCGAACTCACGACGCTGGCCGTCGATGTCCAGATCGGCTGTGATGATGACGGCTGTACGCTGACATCGAGTCAACGACTCTGGTTGACCAATACCGATCAGGTAGCGCCCGCCCGCCTGTACATCGGAGCACCTCAAGACTGCCCGGCGCACATCGACTCTGTGACGATGGACGGCGTCGAGATCCAGCCCGAAGGAGATGCCCTCCGCCTCGCCATACCTG
>JAAYDS010000031.1 GCA_012729155.1 Chloroflexota bacterium
CACGGCGAGCTCTTGCTCGAGGGCGTTGGTGTGCAGCTTGAGTTCGACCAGCTCACCTGGATCGATCAGCTCGGTAAAAGTCACAAAACGCCGCCACTGAGGCAAGCCCATTTCGCGTGCATAGTACTGCGTGGCCTCAAAGGGCAGCTGTGCGCTACGCCAGTCGACGCTGCCAAAGGTGCAACTCAGGGCACTCTCGGCCACGTCAAAAAGCGCCACATCGGCCGCCAGCATCGAAACCAGCAGCTTGACCGGTTGTGGCGGCCTGACCAGGCCCATCAGAACCCCTCGTGATTCTGCTTGAGGCTGCGATAGGCCGTGCGTGTGACGATGATGTGGTCCAGCAGATCAATGCCCAACAGGTCGCCAGCATGGCGCAGGTCTCGCGTGATGTCTATGTCGGCCACCGAAGGTGTCACGTCGTCGCTGGGGTGGTTATGCGCTACGATGATCGCCTTGGCGTTATCACGCACCGCCTCGCGAAAGACCTCGCACACTCGCACCGACGCGCTATCAACCTGGCCGCGGTAGACGTTATGTAGTCGCAGCACCTGGTGCTTGGTGTCCAGCAGCATCACCCAGAGCTCCTCTTGCCTGGGATTGCCGATGCGCGCCATTAGGATGCGTGCGGCGTTCTCAGGCGTGCTGATGCGTGGCTTGGCCTGATCGGGATTCATCGCCAGACGCCGGCCGAGCTCAAAAGCAGCCAGAACCTGCGCGGCCTTGGCGGGCCCCACCCCTGGCATGCCCGCCATCTCATCCTGTGTTGCTTGCGCGAGGCCGGCCAGGCCATCGAAGCGCTTCAGTAGCCCCTGGGCCACCTGGATGGCGTTCAGGCTCCTGGTGCCCGAACGCAAGGCAATGGCGACCAACTCGGCATCCGAGAGGACCTCGGCCCCATAGGTCAAGAGACGCTCACGGGGGCGGTCGCCCTCGGGCAGTTCTTTGATGCCCACACGATAGTCACTGGCGGTCACAGCGGTCACACTCCTGATGCTCACCGGCCAAGTGTAGCCGTGCGTCTGCCGAGGGTCAATTGCGGACAACGCAGCTCGCCTCTACAATGCGGCATCTGATTGGGGGCACAAGCACCATGTCAAGCGGACAACGCCCGCAAGATGTCTTTGGTCAGCGAGCCGACTATTACGTTCACAGTCAGACCCACTCTGATGCCGAGCAGCTGCAGCGCCTGGTAGAGATGGCCCAACCCCAGTCTCACTGGCGGCTGCTCGACGTCGGTGCAGGCACAGGGCACACGGCTCTGGCGCTGGCGCCGCACGTGGCCGCCAGCGTCGGCATCGACCTTACCATTGAGATGCTCCTGCAGGCTCAGAAACTGGCAGCAGCCAGAGGCCAGCGGGTCACCTGGTTACTGGCGGATGCTCAGACGCTACCATTCGCCGATAGCAGTTTCGGGCTGGTGGCCTGTCGTCGCGCCGCCCACCATCTGGTGGATGTTACGGGGGCGCTACAAGAAATGGTGCGCGTGCTGGCGCCTGGGGGCGTGCTGCTCATCGACGACCGCAGCATCCCCGAGGACGATGCCATCGACGTGCTGATGAACCAGCTCGATGTGTGGCACGATGCCTCGCATATCCGCCAATACCGCGCCAGCGAGTGGTGCGACATGATCGCTGCTGTGGGGCTACGCCTGCGGGCGCTAGAGGGCTATGTGCAGCATCGCCCGCTCTCCTCGTTTGCTCATGGCGCCGGCCCTGTTGAAGTGGCCGCTATGCGCCAGCGCCTGGCCAGGGCTACCCCTCACGAGAGAGAGTGGTTGGCACTGGAGCAACAGGGCCAGGAGTGGCTCTTTAACAACTGGTACCTATCCCTCGCCGCCGTCAAGGTCGCCGGCGCAGGGTGAGTGGCAACCCCACCAAACCGGCCACACCGAAAGGAGCTCTATGCCCTCGTCCTATGACCGCATCATGGCCTACGTCGCCGAGCTCGACATCATCGACACGCACGAGCACCTGCCACCATTCGAAGACCAGCGCGACCCTGCTCTGGATGCGATTCAGGAATACATTATGGACTATTTTAACCGCGATCTGCGCTCCGCTGGGCTGGCGCCAGCAGAGCTCGAACGCGTCAAGAGAGAGCCCATGCCACTGATGGACCGTTGGCGTCTGGTCGCGCCCTACTGGGAGCTGGCGCGTTACACCGGCTATGGCCGTGCCCTGGATATATCGGCGAGGGGCTTGTATGGCCTGGACGGCGTTCAGGAGAGCACCATCGAGGCATTGAATGGGGCCCTACGCTGCAGCCATCAACCTGGGCATTATGAATATGTGCTCAAGACCAAGTCCAGCATCGTCATCAGCCTGCTCGACGGCGGTCGGCCGAGCGATCAACGCTATTTCCGCAATGTGCTCAACCTTGATGTCTTTGTGTTCCCCAAGACGGTGGCCCAGGTGCACAATATCGAGGCCCAGACGGGTGTGCGCATCTGCTCCTTTGACGACTGGCTGCAGGCGTGCGAGATCGCCCTTGACCTTGGCCTCGCCGAGGGGTGTGTTGCCCTCAAAAGCCCGTTGGCCTATCAGCGCTCGCTGCACTATCAGCGCGTGCCTCGCTGGCAGGCCGAAGAGACCTTTGTGCACTTTTTCGACCAGTTCCATTTTCCTGACTGGCTCGAAGCCTATATTCAGGTAGACAAGCCCTTTCAGGATTACATGATGCATCATATCTTGAGGTTGGCGAACCAACGAGGGCTGACGTTCCAGTTCCATACTGGCCTGCAGAACGGCACCGGCAACCTGATCGCTAACAGCAACCCCGAACTGCTCAGTAATCTGTTCCTGCAATACCCAGACGTGCGCTTTGACCTGTTCCACATCGGCTATCCCTATCAGCATGTGCTCTCAGCGCTGTCCAAGAACTATCGCAACGTCTATATCGACATGTGCTGGGCGCACATCATCTCGCCGCAGGCGTCCATCAGCGCCATGGTCGAATGGATCGACAGCGTGCCTCTGTCCAAGATCAGCGCCTTTGGCGCCGACTATTCGTTTGTCGATGCGGTGTATGGGCATCAGCAGTTGGCGCGAGAGAACGTCGCGCGCGCCCTGGCCTGTAAGGTAGATGAGGGCCTCTTTGATGTGGACAAGGCTTGTGAGATCGCCAAACTGTGGTTCTATGACAACCCGATGCGCATCTTTCAGCTAGAGGCCAAGCTGTAACATGTCCCCCTCACGTGGGCCGACGTGGATCATCCTCGTGGATGGGCCACCTTGCGGCGGCAAGTCTCGCGTAGCTGCGGCGCTTGGCCAGCGTCTGAATCTGCCGCTGTTGACGAAGGACGCTATCAAGGAGCGTCTCTTTGAGACGCTTGGCTGGGGAGACGTTGAGCGGGCCTATGAATTCAATCGTGCCGCTAACGCCCTGCTGTTCGACATCACCAAGCTGCTTTTGGCCACGGGTCAGCCGTTTGTACTCGAGAGCAACCTGCGCCCTGAACGGGATGGCGAAGTGTATGCCGAGTTACAGGCGCAATGGGGTTTTGAGGCGATCCAGATTCACTGCAGCGCCGCACCCGAGCTGCTGATCGAGCGTTTTCGCCGCCGCTGGGGGGCCGGGCTGCGCCATCCGGGCCACGCCGACGATCGCACTGAGGCCACGGTGGCTGAGCGGATCCGTGCTGGCGCCTATGGGCCCCTGGCGCTACGCGGCCCGCTGATGCGGGTTGATACCAGCGGACCCGCCTATGTGGATGTGGAGCGACTCGCGATATCGGTGATGCGGCAGGCGCAGGCGATCGGAGAGGTGACGGGGTGAACCTGCAGCCATTTGCGTTAGAGAGGTTCTTTGCCGCCTACGAGTTCAGCACACGCCGCATCCTGTGCGCCTCTGACTGCGAGGCACTCACGCTGTCTGACGTTCTGGCCCTGGCCACGCCCGAGGCGGCCGCCCTTTGGGGCGATCTATCTCTCGGCTACACCCAATCGGCGGGGCACCCTCGGCTGCGCCAAGAGATTGCTCGTCTCTACGCCGGCCTATCGCCCGAGCAGACGCTGGTGTTGGCCCCTGAAGAGGGGATCTACCTGGCAATGCTCGCGCTGCTTGAGCCAGGAGACCATGTGGTGTGCATGTTTCCGGGCTATCAATCGCTCTATGCCGTGGCTGAGGCGCACGGCTGCACGGTTTCGCGTTGGCGGCCTCGCCAGAGCGACGACCGCTGGGTTTTTGCGCTGGACGACCTGGCAGCACTGCTGCGGTCCGATACACGTCTGCTGGTGGTCAACCTGCCGCACAATCCCACTGGTGCTCTGATGTCGCCGGACGAATGGTTCGATCTACTGGCGTTGTGCGCTGCTCGTGAGTTGCTGCTCTTTTCTGACGAGATGTACCGTGGCCTGGAGCTTACCGGGCACCCTCGACTGGGCGCGGCTTGTGATCTCTATCCGCGAGCCGTTTCGCTGGCCGGCCTCTCCAAAACGCTTTCGGCGCCGGGATTGCGCATCGGCTGGCTGGCCGCGCAAGATGAGGCGTTGCTGGCACGCTGTGCAGCGTTGAAGGACTATACCACCATCTGCAGCAGCGCTCCGGGAGAGCTGCTAGCGCTGATGGTGTTGCAGGCCAGCCAGCGGATTATGGCTGCCAACCGCACGCTGATCGAGTCGAACGCTGCTCTCTGGGATGCCTTTGTACGCGACCACGCCGACCGGCTAACGTGGTCTCTGCCTCGGGGCGGTAGCGTGGCATTTCCACAGTACCGTGGACGTGGCGATGCCGACGCTTTTTGTCGTGCCGCTCGTGAAGAAGCCGATGTCTTGCTGGCGCCGGGTAGCCTGTGGGGCTATGCCGAGCACTTTCGCGTTGGCCTGGGGCGGCGCAGCGCGCCCGAGGCCATCGATGCCCTTGATAGCTGGCTCAAACGCTCGTAAGACGCCCGTTGAGCGTGTGCGCCGCTGCGGCTATAATGACCACCAATCACCCCGAGGAGACGCCGATGCAAGACGCCGATCAGCATCGCTTTGTCGCGAGCCAGTACAGCTCTGCGGCCAACCTCGATGCGCGTGCGGCGTTGCATGCGCACTATAGCGCCAACAGTTATGGCTGGTTTCGCTGGGTCTGGGACCAGTTCGATCTGCGTATGGGCGATTGTGTGCTCGAGTTGGGTTGCGGCACCGGCGAGCTGTGGGTCAGCAACGCTGCGCGCGTGCCCGCGGGGATGCGGCTACAGCTCACTGATCTGTCGCAGGGCATGGTCGATCAGGCCGCAGCACGTTTAGGCGATCAGCCCCTGGCGGCGACCTTTGCGCGCGTTGACGCCCAGAGCTTGCCCTACCCGGATGGCCGCTTTGACGTAGTGATCGCCAATCACATGCTATACCACGTGCCCGACCGAGACACGGCTCTGCAAGAGATCGCCCGTGTGCTGACTCCAGGCGGACGCTTCTATGCCACCACCATCGGCGAAGGGCACATGGCTGATCTATACACCCACCTGGCGGCGCCAGATGTGGGGTACAGGCGTCGAGGCGCGGCGCCGTTCGCAGGCTTTACCCTCGAGAACGGAGGCGCACAGGTGTCGGCGCGCTTTGACGGCGTTGCCGTGCGGCGCTACCCCGATGAACTGCGCATCACTGCGGTGCAGCCGCTGCTCGACTATTACCAGTCGATGGGGCTCGAGGGGCTTGAGACGCGTCTAGAGCAGCTCCGTGAGCATCTACAGAGAGAGCTCGCTGCGAAAGGCTCGATCCGTATCGGCAAAGACTCGGGCATGATCCTGGCATTCAAGCCGTTCTGATGAGCGGCCGCGGCTGACGGAGTGGTACTCATCGGTTCAGACCCGCTACTGGTGGTGGGCGCACAGGCGAAAGGAGTTCATCATGGCGTCAATGCCATCCGATCTACAGGCCAACATCCGCACGCTGCTCGAGCGTGTGGGCTATCCTAACTCGCCCTATCTGGCCGAGATATTGACCATGGTGGCTAGCCCTCAGGAGCTGGCGTGGATGACGCTC
>JAAYDS010000262.1 GCA_012729155.1 Chloroflexota bacterium
GCAGAGCAGGCAGGCGCTGTCGAACAGCGTGCGGTCGAGCGCCTTTTCTACGCCGCGCTCGCGTAGCAGCGCCAGGTAGCCGCGCGCATAGGCCTCGAAATCGCCGTCGCGCCGGTAGCGGTCGCGCAGCTCGCGCGTGGGCGCGAGCTGGGGATACTCGACATAGTCGATGCCGCCGATGCGCCGCAGAAAAAAGCGCAGGTCGTCGCGCTTGGTAAAGCCCGCCAGCTGCCCCGTGTTGCTCAGCCGTACGTCGATGACGCGCTTGACGCCGGCGGCCTCGAGCTGTGCAAAGAACTGCTCGGCGCTCTTTTGCGTGAAACCGATCGTGTAGAGGATCATGACGCCCCCCCTCATCGTCGTGCGGCTCGTGGGCGATGCTGGCCCCCCCCCGCCACCTCAGTGTACGCCCCGCCTCCATGCCTGACCAGCCGCGCATCCCATGCGCCGCGCATTCCTGCGCCGCGCATTCCTGCGCCGCGCATTCCTGCGCCGCGCATTCCTGCGCCGCGCACTTGCCTGCGTCGCCATTGCGCCTACACTGCGCATGTCGACTGCTGGCGCGGATAGTACGTTTCGTCGGGGGGCGAGTACACGCCATGGCAACGGCTCGCAGCGCACGCCAGCGCCACGAACGGCTCGCGCTGGCCCTGCTCACGCTCATTCTGCTGCTGGCCGCAGCTCTGCGGCTGGTGGCGTTGGCGCGCGCGCCCCTCTGGTGGGACGAGGGCAACAACGCCTACTTCGCCCATGCCTCGCTGCCCGATCTGCTGACCATGTCGCGCGCTACCCTCGATACCGATCCGCCGGCACACCGTCTGGCGCTCAAGGCCTGGCTGTGGCTGCTGGGTGATGGCGCCCTGCAGCTGCGTGCTCTCTCGGCGCTGTGCGGTGTGCTGAGCGTCTGGCTGCTGTATGCCTGGGGCCGCTGGCTCTACGGCCGCCCGGCGGGCCTGGCCGCGGCGGCGCTGGCGGCGATCTGGCCGGCGCTGGTCTATCATGGCCGCGAGGGCAAACCCTACACCTGGGTGCTGCTGCTGGCGGGCCTGTCGGCCTATCTCTGGCAGCGCCATGTCGACGGCGCGCCTCGTGTGCGCTGGGGGCCCTGGCTCGGCGCGGTGCTGGCCGGCGCGCTGGCTCTGGGCGCCCACTATTACGTTGCCCTCTGGATAGCGGCGCAGGGCCTTGGCCTGCTGGTGACGCTGCTGCTGACCCGCGCCCCCTGGCGAGAGACGCGGCGACGGCTGGGCCGCTGGCTGGCCGTGCAGGTGGCCGCCGTCGCCCTGGTGACCCCCTGGGTCGCCCTCACCTGGCATGCGGCGCTGACGGGCGCCGCCGGCCTGCCCGAGGTGGGCGTGCCCGCCAGCCTGCGCTCGTATGGCGCGAGCCTGTTGACCGGGCTGACGGTGGCCTCGGCCGACGCCCCCCAGGAGACGCCCCCCCTGGCGCTGGTGCTGGGCGCCCTGCTGCTGGTGATGGCCGGCATCGGCCTCTGGCGGCATAGGCGGCAGACGGCTACCTGGCAGTTGCTGCTGCTGGCGCTGGTGCCGCTGGCGCTCGGTTTTGTGGCGCGGCTGCTGGTGCCCTTTTCGCATGCGCGCTTTCTGCTCTATACGCTGGCGCCGCTGATGATCCTGGCAGGGGCAGGGCTCGCACAATCGCGGCGCTGGGCGCTGGCGCCGGCCCTTGCTCTGACAGTGGCCGCCAGCCTGGCCATGCCAGGAGCGCTGGGCCCGTTGCGCGCCTCTGAAGATGACCTGCGGCCCATCGCCGCCGCCCTGGCCGAGCATGCCCAGCCGGGCGATGGCGTGGTGGTCGGCTATGTTTGGCAAGAAGGTATACTCAGGATGCGCGCTCCAGACCTGCCGGTGCACTACCATTTGGGCTGGTTCGATGAGGGCGATCTCGAGCTGACGCTGGTGACGCTGTTGCGCGACCATGGCCGCCTCTGGCTGCTGGACTATCACCAGGGCCGCCGCGACCACGAGGGCACGGCCGCCTGGTGGCTCGAGACGCACACAGCGCGTATTCTCGATGTTGAGGCGCCGCCGTATGATCTGGCGCTCTACAGCGATCCGCAGCCGGGCAGCCAGTGGCGCGAGCCCGGTGTGGCCATGCCCGCCAGCGGTCCACGGGCCCGCTTTGAGGGCGGCCTGACGCTGGTCTCGGCGAGCGCCTCCAGGCGCGCCGCGCCTGGCGACGAGGTGTTGCTGACGCTCAACTGGGTGCTGACCGGCGACGACGTGCCGCCGTGGGTGGTGTTTGTGCACCTGGTCGATGAGACGGGCCGCCTGTGGGCCCAGAGCGACGGCCCGCCCGAGGCCTGGCTACACTCTTTTGCCGATGCCAGCCCCGGCGAGGCCCTGCAAGATGAGCGCGCTCTGCTGGTGCCCGCCGACGCGCCGCCGGGCCCCTACCGCCTGCTGCTGGGCCTGTACCACCGCGACAGCGGCCAGCGTTCGCTGGTGCTCAGCGGCGCCCCCGAGGCCGGCGGCGACCATCTGGTGCTCGGCCTGGTGACGGTGGGGCTGCCCCACTAGCGGGCAGCCCCTGCAGCGCGGCCTGGCCAGCCTCGGCTAGTGCCTCACGTCCACGTCGTACATCTCGGTGTGATAGCCCGGCCAGCTCGTGTTGCGGCGGTCGCGCGTGGTGTCGTGCTTGAGCGGCAGGCTGATCAGCTTGCCGGCCGTCACAAAGGGCGAGCGCCGCGCCTCGTGCCGCTGCACCAGGGTGCGGTGCAGCTCTTCCCATTTGTCCTCGTAGGCAGGGTCGCCCACCAGGTTGCGCAGCTCATGGGGGTCGGTCTCCAGGTCAAAGAGCTGCTCTACGGCGCCCTCGGGATAGTACATGTACTTCCAGCGGCCGTCGGTCAGCGACAGATGTGATGGCTCGGACATGCTGCCGGCCATCGCCTCGAGGTAGCGGCGCGGCTCGCCCAGCTGCCCCCGTGCCAGCGCGATCAGGTCTTGCCCGTCCACATCGGGGGGCGGCGTGCCGCCGGCGGCCGTCACCAGCGTGGGCAAGATGTCGGCGTGCGTCGCCGGCGACGTCACCGCCGTGCCATGCTGGCGATCGGCCCAGCACTGCGGCAGCCGCACCACAAAGGGGACGTGCGCCGAAGGCTCGTGGAAAAAGCTCTTGGCGCCGGCGTGATGGTCGCCCAGAAACTCGCCATGGTCTGACGTGTAGACGATCAGCGTGTCGTTGAACAGGCCCAGGTCTTGCAGGGCGGCGAACACGCGCCCCATGTTATAGTCGATCTGCGTGATGGTGCCATAGTAGGCGGCACGCGCCTCGCGGATCACCTCGGGCGGCGCCAGGTCGAACGACTGCTTTTCGCGGTTGCGCGCAAAGGCGGGCGGGCAGGCCTCGCCCTCGCTCCAGTCGCCAAAAACCGGCTCGGGGATGGCACTGTGGCGATACATCGAATAGTAGGGCTCGGGCGGGTCAAAGGGCGGGTGTGGCTTGGCAAACGAGCACCACAAGAAAAAGGGCGCCGTGGGGTCGCGCCGCACGCGGATGTACTCGAGGCACTGCTCGGCCGTCCACGAGGTGAGGGTGAGCGCCTCGGGCACCGTGGCCATGGTGGGGTAGAGCTCGTTTTGCCCCAGGCCGTGGTGCATGGGCTGCAGGTTGCCATAGCCCAGGCGCTGCATGTGGCGGTAATAGTCGTCAGGGATGATCATCTCGTCAAAGCCGTGGCGGGCGCGCTGCGGCGTAAAGTGCATCTTGCCGATGGCGGCAGTCTGATAGCCCAGCGCCCGCAGCAGCGAGGGCAGGGTGCGCTCGCGCTGCATGGCGGGCAGGCCGCTGGTGGCGCCGTTGCCGGGCATCTGGTGGCCAAAGACATAGCGCCCCGTCATGATGCCTACGCGTGCGGGCACGCAGATGGGGCAATCGGCATAGGCGGCGCGAAAGTCGATGCCCTCATGGCGCAGGCCGTCATAGTGGGGCGTGCGCAGGAACGACGGCCCGGCCGAGCCCGAGGCGTCAAAGCGCTGCTGGTCGGTGGTGATGAGCAGGATGTTGGGTTGCTGCGTGGCCATCTCGCTTACCTCTGTGACTGCAGAACGGCTGGCTGCGGTCATTATGTCGCGGCGAGCGAGGGTTGGCAAGGGGCGGCGCGCGCGACGAGTCGACGCACGAACCTCTCTCACCACCATCCAATACTCAAGCATCACGCTCTCACGGTCACGGGTTCTTTATGTTGGTGACAGTCCCGTAAGAGCTCGTGGGCAAAATAGGGACAAATAGGCAGCCTGCTGAGCGCTGTGCACCGACGCCACCCGCCACACTGCTGCACATCGTTATCCTAAAGGGGTTCTGTGGCTTCTGATTCCAACCGCTCGTATGGCCCATCTCCGCTCGGTGGTCGCGTTGGTCGCGTCGTCACCATCGGCGGCGGTTCGGGCATGCCGGTGGTCAACCGCGCGCTCATCCGCGCTGGCTGCCGCCGCATCTGGTCCATCGTCACCACCTTTGATTCGGGTGGCGACACGGGCCGCATGCGCACCGACGAGCGCGGGCAGATCCTCGCCTATTCCGACTATTGGCGGTCGCTGATGTCGCTCTGGGTCGACGGCGAACACCGCGCAGCGTGGGAAGAGATGCTGCGCTTTCGCGACGACCGCGGCCGCAGTTTTGGCAACACCTTCCTGCGCTTTTTGGCCGACAAAACGGGTGGCCTGCGCACCGTCGACAGCCTCTTTCGCGATCTCACCGGCGCGCGCCTGGCCGGCGAGGTGGTGCCCGTGTCGCTCGAGCCGGCGCAACTCTGCTTTCGCACGGCCAGCGGCCGCGCCTACTGCGGCGAGCACCACCTGGACGAGTTGCGCATGTCTGATGACCGCGTCGAGGCCATCTGGCTCGAGCCCAACGTGCCCGCCAACGAAGAGGCCCTCGACGCGCTGGCTCAGGCCGATCTGATTGTGGTGGGGCCTGGCAGCCTGTACGGCTCGATGCTGGTCAACTTTTTGCCGCGGGGCATGCGCGACGCCTTTGTGACCAGCCGCGCCTTTAAAGTGCTGCTGACCAACATCATGTCCGTCGCCAACGAGACAGGCCATTGCACCCAGCACGAATATGCCGCCTGCTTTGCCCGTCAGCTCGGCGTGCCGCAGCCGTTCGACCTGGTGGTGGTGCCCGACCTCGCGGCCCTCGACCAGCAGGCGCTGGCCCAGTCGCAACGCTATTACGCGCTAGAGCATGCGCACCCCCTCACCTTTGATGCTTCGGCGCCGGGTCCTTATCGCCTGGCAGACGTGGCCCTCATCGAGGGGCGCTATGGCCGCCTGCGCCACTGTGAAGACAAGCTGTCGCGCTTTTTCAGGCTGCTCAACCTGCCCAACGGCAAGGCGCTGGCCGCCACCTGGGCAGAGGGCACGGCCGTGGTGACTGTCGACGACGTGCACGGGCTCGCCGACCGCTCGGCTGCAGGAGGCCATCGATGATCGACTTTCAGCCGCCCCTGTTACCCCTGCTCAAACAAGGCTACCGCAACAACTGGCAGCAGTATCTCGCCGTGCTCTCTGGCCAGCAGGGCGCTGGCTCTGGGCGGGCCCCCATCTGGGATGCGGTGGTGCTCACCGCACGCGATGGTGCGCAGGCGCAGGTCTACCGCGCCGAGCTCGAGCGCCGCGAGCTGGCCGGTCAGCTGGGCATCGGCACGCGCTATGTGGTCATACCAGACCCGCGTGGCCGCCGCATCGGCAGCGGCGGGGCAA
>JAAYDS010000263.1 GCA_012729155.1 Chloroflexota bacterium
ACCGCGCGCATTCTACAACAGCCGCTGCGAGTTGCCAAGTCAATCGAACGCGCGTCTCAACCAGCACTGCGGTCACACGAGAAACGGCAGCCGTACACGCTAACAAGCTGCCGTTCAGCATGTTGAGGTCTTGACAGACTATGACCTGCGTCGCTGCATGTGATACGCTCACCTCTAGCGGGAGTGGATGGGAGTCGAACCCACCAAGGCCGCTTGCGCAGCACCCCTCAACGGTTTTGAAGACCGCGGAGCCCACCGGGACTCAGCCACCCCCACGACTACCCTGTCGATATTAGGCCAGTCTCTCGGCGTCGTCAAGCAAGCCAAACACTGCTCGCTACAGCCATTTGACGTGCCGCCAAAGTGGGCGACACTATGCGCATGCATGTCGCCATCAACGCCAGCTTCTGGGGCCAAGAGACCACCGGCACGGGGCAATACCTGCACCGCTTGGTAAGTGAACTCTCGGTCAATGAGAGCATCGAGCTCTGCCTGCTAGCGGCGCGTGCTCTCACCACAGAGCAAGACGGCCCGGTGCGTCGCCTAGCGACGCCACTAGACTTGGTCGGCGTCGATCTGGCCAAGGTCTGGTTCGAGCAAGAGACCTTTGTGCGCGAATGCAGGCGCCTGGGCTGCGATGTTGCCCATGTGCCTTACTTTGCGCCACCGCTCCGACACCGATTGCCCATTGTGGTCACGATCCATGATCTGATCCCCATGCTGCTGCCAGCCTACCGGGGTTCGCGGGCCGTTCGTCTCTACACAAGCCTCGTGGCCAGGGCAGCCGGCAGAGCTGATCTGATCATCACCGATTCGAAAGCCTCAGCCCGCGATATCCTGGGGCTGCTGCAGGTGCCCGAGCGCCGCATTCGGGTCATTCCTCTGGCGGCCGGAGAGCAGTACCGCCCCTTGCGAGAGGACGAGCGCGCACCGGTGCTCGAGCGGCACGGCCTCTCGCAGCCATACATCCTCTACCTGGGCGGCTTTGACGTGCGCAAGAACGTCCCCCTCCTCATCCGCGCCTTTCGAGCGGTGGCGGCATCCTCTGACGTCAACCTGGCCATCGCCGGCCGTCTGCCACGCCGTGATAGTGCGTTTACTCCCGACCCACGGCCGCTGGTTGAGCGCCTACACTTGCAGAATCGGGTCCAGTTCCTCGGGATGGTCGATGAGGCTGACAAGCCGGCCCTGTATGGTGGCGCCCTAGCCTTTGCCTTTCCATCGCAGTACGAGGGATTCGGCCTCCCTGTACTCGAGGCCATCGCGTGTGGCACTCCTGCTGTGGTCACCATGGGGAGTTCGATGGACGAAGTGATCGGGCCAGGAGGCTTGCGCGTGCTACACGATCGGCACGACCTGCTCGCCACTGCGCTGTTGAGGCTTGTCAATGAGCCTGCGCTGCGGCAAGAGCTACGTGAGGCTGGCTTGGCCCACGCCCACACCTTTTCGTGGCGTCGCGTTGCCCAAGAGACCATTGAGGCCTACGCAGCCGCATGTCGCATGAACGGCCGATGAGCCCAAGCGCCATCTCCGGCCGCCGCGCTCGTCAGGTCGCAA
>JAAYDS010000264.1 GCA_012729155.1 Chloroflexota bacterium
AGATCGGCCACAGGCACGACCGACGTCAGCACCATGGCGCAGTTGTTGTCTGCGTCAGGGTCTGGCGTATCACTGGCGACGCAAGACAGGTTGTTGACGGCGACCTCTTCGTTGGCTGTAACGGTGATCCAGATCGTTTCACGCTGCCCGGCAGGGTGCACCGCCACGTCGCAGACGATCTCGCCGCCGTCCACGGTGCAGTCATAGCCCTGGCTCGCGAACACCGGATCGCTGAACTGGCCATTTGAGAGGATCTCGTCCGTCACCACCACGTTGCGCGCGTCAGACAGCCCCAGGTTGTAGACAAAGATCGCATACTGAAGCTCTTCGCCGGCTCGCACCGTCTGGTTGGGCGTGCCGACCTTGATCAGCCTGAGATCGGCCTGCTCGTCGACAAACGTCTGCTCGATGGGCGGGCATACCTCGCCAGGCATCACATCGTCCGTCACGCAGGTGCTGCTGTTTAGCACGTACGAGCCCGTGACATTGGCCGTCGAAGGCTTGACGCGGAACTCGAGCACAAAGGTGCTGGTATCGCCAGGCATCAGCCAGCGGTTGAGAAGCCAGGTGTCTGGCTCGGTCATCACCCACTCGCTGCCGGTCTGACCGAGCAGCTCCAGATTGGCCATATCCCAGTTGTGCGTGACCTCGATGCCTGACGACATCGACGGGCCTTCATTGGTCACCGTGATGCTGTGATAGAGCTTGTCACCAGCAACCACTGGCTCTGGCCACGTCTCACGGGTCACCGTGAGGTTGGTCATGCGAGAGACAGAGACTATCGCCGACGCCATGTTGTTATCGCCGTTGAAATCTGCTGACCAGGAAGACGTGACGTACGCCTGAACTGGCAGCCACATACCATCAGGTAGGTCGGCCTGCAGACGCATGCGCACAAGCGCTACAGATGCCTGCTGCGGACCAAGATCGCCGAGGTTGCACTGCATCATGCCGGAAGTGAGCGTAGACGCGCAGTCCCAAGTGCCCTCGACGGGCGTGATGCTCTCGACTTGCGCTAACGGCGCCCAGTTAAGGTAAACTGTGCTGTCGATAGCCGCACTGGGCCCTGCGTTGTCGACGCTCAGCAGGAACTCGAAGGACTCGCCTGCGACGGCATTTATTGGATTGGGCTGAATCTGCGCTCTCAGATCAGCCACCGACATCAAGGGGGTCCAAGCGCTGGACGTGTTGTTGGCCGTTTTGGGGTCAACCGTTACGCTGTCAACCCTCGCGGTGTTCCAGATCTCGGCTATACTGGGCACGCCGATATAGCCTCCACCCGTGGCCAGGTCCGGAGCGACGCGAACGACAACTTGAACCGCGCGAGTCTCACCGGGGTTCAGATTGCCCAATGGGATGGTCATGGGGTCATTGGGATCGCCGGGCGTGCCGGGAGACCAGGGGCCTGGAGCGGGCGAGACGCCAGCCGGCAGCGCGTCATAGATCACCACATCCTGGGCAACCGATGGTCCGGAGTTGTAGACCTCGATATTCCAGACGATCTCCTCACCCATATGGATCATACCGCCCGCTTGAGACTTGGTGATGCTCAAGTCGGCCATCGCCACGAACTCGTGGAACGTGGCGGCATCATTGTTCGACCAGTCTGGGTCGGGCGTGTCTGAGGAGACGTGAGCAATGTTCTGCAGGTCGACCGCTTCGTCGCTGCTCAGCACCACCCTGTAGCCAAAGCGCTGGCCAGCAGGCAGCACCACCGTCTCGCCCTGAATGGCGACCCCAGCGATGCTGTTAACCGAGCCGCCGCCCTCGATCACTTGAAGATCAACAGTCTCGAGATAGTCGGCGCCGAGCACGTTATCGGTCACTACGACGTTGCGGGCATCAGACGGGCCCAGGTTGTACACATAGACGATGTACTCAATCTGGCCACCCGCCGGCACCTGGCCTTCGGGGCTGCCGACTTTGACGATGTAGAGATCAGCCTCTTCGTCGGCAAAGGTCTCCAGGCTGGTGCAACTTTCGGAAGGCACCAGGCCCAGGTCGGGGTCCTCAAACAGCGGCGCCTCGTTCCACTGGGCGCAGGCTCCCACCGCTAGCGTCTCAGAGCCAGCCGGATCGACTGCGGGCTCGGGGGCCTCCCAGTCCCAGGCAGTTGTCTCTGAGCGCACGATGCCCTCGACCATGAACGACGAGGACTCGCCGGGGAAGAGGATGCGCTCGGTGCTCCAGCTGAGCGGCGCATCCAGCGTCCACTCGGGGCCAGAGTACGCAGAGTAGTCCACCATCGCCGGCAGGCCGACGTTCACTGCAGCGCCGCTGGCGATAGAAGGACCATCATTGGTCACTGTGACGAGATAGTGGATCTTTTGGCCCGCCAACACCGGGTCTGGCGTGGCCTCGATCGTAACGTTGACCCAGGATTGGACGCGGACGGTGCCGCTATCGCTGGACACGTTGTTGTCGAAATTGTCATCGCGCGTGCCAGGGTAACCGTCGATCGGCTCGAGCAGCAGCCGCGAGCCCACGGTAGCCGTGTTCTCGATGACTGTGCCATCGCTGACATGCGGCTTGACGTGCGTGCGTGCGATCAGGCTGACGCTGTCGCCCGGGTACATATCGCCCAGGTCGCAGCCCAGCAGCCCGGTCGTGTGGCTGTATTGACACTGCGCCTCGCCCGAGACCAAGACGACCTCTTCAAAGCCGAGTTCGCCGGGGAGGGCGTCGAGCAACTGCACGTCGCGCGCCACCGAGGGGCCATAGTTAGTGATCACCATAGGCCACTCGACCATCTCGCCAGCAACCACCGGGTCTGGCGTCTGCCCCTTGGTAAGCGCGAGGTCGGCCTCGCCCAAGACCAGCGCGTGGGCAGAATCGGCATTGTTGCCGTTGAATGGGTCGAACGTGTCAGACGACACCTCAGCGCTGTTGATGACATAGCCCAAAAAGTCGTAGGTCAGCGCGTCGGTATAGTTCGGATCGACCATCACAAGGATGTCAATCCAGGCATATTCGCCTGGTGCGAGGTCGCCCAGAGGAACCACCACCGGGTCGTTCGCATCGCCCAGCGCATTGCCGCCTATCAAGCCCAGGCCCCCTCCGGCGTCGACCGATAGCAGCTCGACTCCCTGCGGAAGCCTGTTCTTGACAACGACATTGTTGGCCGTGGAGGGGCCATCGTTATAGACCTCGATCAGGAAACGCCCCACACTGCCTGCTGTGATGATAACCGGGTCAGCGTCCGTGTAGATGCCAAGATCGGCGGAGGCGACAAACTCGTCTGTCGTGCTGGCAGTGTTGTTGGTCACATCCGGATCGGGGGTGTTCGCACTGGCGTTGACCACGTTGGTCACGCTAGTCGCCTCTTCGGCGCCGATCAGCACAGTGATCTCGGCGCGTTGGCCGGCCGGTATGCGGTTGATGGCGATCTCGAGTTGGCCACCGATCTCTGTCACCGTGCTCGGTGTGGGCGCGTCAACAGCCCAGTCGAGGACCGAAACACCGGCCGCCGAGATGATATCGTCAACCACCTTTACTCCGCGAGCTGCCGAAGGGCCGCGGTTGTAGACGTGGATGGTGTACTCGAGCTCCTGGCCTGCATAGAGCTGGCCGCCAGAGCTGCTGACCTTGAACACAGCCAGGTCTGCCGCCTCAGTCACCAGGGTGTCCTGATCGGCACACACCTGGCTGTCGTTCATCATCTCGTTCGAGGTGACGCAGACGCTGTTGGTGATCACAGGGGTGCCCGGCGATAGCTGGCCATACAGGTTCGCCGTGGTGTCAGCCTCCAGACTCAACCCTACCGTCTCGCCGGCCGCAAGAGGCCGAGTCAGTGCATAGGCGCTGCCGGGGACCGTCTCAGCCCAATCGCTGCCCAAAGAGGCGGCCACAAAGCTGACGCCCGAGGGCAGTGCCTCGGTGAGCTCTACACCGTCGGCGTCACTGGGGCCATTGTTGGTCACGGTAATGTCATAGGTGAGCCGCTCGCCGGCCGTCAGCGGGTTGGGGCTGCTGACCTTGCTCACCTGCAGCGATACGTCACGATCGACCCAGGTGTCGAACAGATCGGGCTCGGCCGCGAAGGTCTCTTCGTCATCCGGCCCGGGGCCCACCCAGTGCAACCAGCCCACCGTAGCGCTGTTGGTGATAGTCGCTACATCGGCTGTACTGCTCTTGACCTCTGTATGGAGGACCATCTCCACCGTCGGGTCATAGGCCTCAGCACCCTCGATAAAGGTGCTGGGCATCACCGTCCCCAGACGGCACAAGAGCGTATGGCTGCTGGCCAGGTAGGAGCACTCACCACTGCCCTTGGTAAAGTCCACCGACACGTAGGTCTCATCGGGCGACAACTCGTCAACAAGGGTTACTTGGCGCGCTGCTGACGGGCCGCCGTTGAACACGCCCAGTACGTAATCGTTAGGGGCGCCAGCGAACGCCGACCCAGGGAGCCTGGTCTGGTCGACCCAAACATCCTGCGCGTCCTCGACCACGGTGAGGTTTACCGCGTAGGTGTTGTTCTCGGTGTTGACGTCATAGAACGTGGGGCCACCGGGGTCGACCGCCGCCGTAAGGGCCACAGGCAGATGCCCGTCAGACCCGGCGACGGCGTCGGGCGCAATGGCGACAGCGACACCAAAACCAAAGGAGCCGCCTGCCACAATGTCGCCTAACGCAAAGTAATAGGCGCGAGGGCCTATCTGGGTCATCACCGCCCCGTTGGTGGGCGAGTCTGGCCCGGGTACGATCTCAAAGCCTTCGGGTAGATATAGGTACATACCCACATCTTCTGCATCCCCCTCGGCATCGAGACCGTCTGGCGAATCGTTCCACGCGGCCAGACCGATTCGCGCGGTAGTGCCTGCGACCACTGTCGTATCGTCAAGTCCACCGCTTGCGAGAGCCGCTTCTGCCCGCAGATCGGTAGGGCCATCTGCCGATGCTGGCATAGAGAACGCCAGATTCGACGTGGCCAGCAGCATGACCAACAAGATCTGCAGCAGGTTCCGCCAAGAACGCTTACTCATGTCCTCTGCACCTCTCTCTCCCTCCCCTTGCGCCCTGTGGGGCGCTGCCGTCTCACTAGAAGCCTCAGCCACAAACAGCATGAGGCCGTCGATGAGACGGCAGCGCCAAGCTCCCACAAAGGCATTCCAAGCACAACACGCCAAATCAATACCAAAACGCGAGCCCAACCCTGCTAACAGACGACAAGGGCCCCTTCCCCGGCCGTCACAGAGTGCAAGCTGGTGCCCAACAACACCAATAGCTGCTCTCCTGTGGCGATCGGCGAAGAGGCCCCAAACCCCTGCGCACGATTAGGATCGCGTTGCGCCCCCATAATAGCACAATAAACAGCCGAATGCACGAGGAATTTCGAGGAATCTAGCCAATACAGATCAAATCGGGTTAGGCATGACCTTCGAGCGCTACGCGGCCCGCGTGAGACGGAGAGGCAGTGCAGTGCGCCACAATCAGGCTGTGGCGCACTGCACGCTGGTCGTCAGTTAGGCTTGGACGGGCTCGTAGAGCACGTCGTCGGCTCGAGCGCGGTCCGCCGGTTTGGCCTCGGGCGCCTCGGCGCCCAGCGGCAGGCGGCCCGTCACCCGAGCCAGCTCGTGGAGCAGCGATGCCAGGTCAGGCCGCAGATCCTCAGCTCGAAAGCGCCAGGACCAGTTGCCCTCGGGCCGGCCCGGCAGGTTCATTCGTGCTTCGCTACCCAGGCTCAGCACATCTTGCAGGGGGTAGATGGCGGTGTCGGCCACCGACGTCATGGCAAGCCGCATGAGTGTCCAGTTCATGGCCGAACCGTCTGTACCGGTGTACACCCGCGCGCGATGCTGCACTGCGGCGTCACGTTGCGCATACCAGCCGAGACTCGTGTCGTTATCGTGGGTGCCGGTGTAGACGATGCAGTTGCGTTGATAGTTGTGCGGCAGGTCGGGGTTGGTGGCATCCGAATCAAAGGCGAACTGCAGCACATGCATGCCAGGCAGCCCAAAGCCATCGCGGATGGCCACCACATCGGGCGTGATCACCCCCAGGTCTTCGGCGATGATGGGCGGTTTGCCAAAGCGCGCCGCGATGGCCTCAAAGAGGCTCTTGCCTGGCCCCAACACCCAGCGGCCATTCATGGCCGTGTCCTCGTCAGCGGGAACCTCCCAATAGGCCGCAAAGCCGCGAAAGTGGTCGATGCGCACCAGATCCACCTGCTCGAGGGTGTGCTCGAGCCGATCGAGCCACCAGCGATAGTCGTCGGCCTCCATCAGGTCCCAACGATAGTGCGGGTTGCCCCAGAGCTGGCCCGTCGCGCTGAAATAGTCGGGCGGAACGCCGGCTACCACCGTGGGCCGGCCGTCGTCGTCGAGGCGGAACAGCCGTCTGTTGGCCCACACATCGACGCTGTCGTGTCCTACAAAGATGGGCACGTCTCCGATGATCTTGATGCCCAGCCCGTGCGCATAGGCGCGCACCGCCTGCCACTGCCGATGAAAGAGGAACTGCAGCAGTACGTGCAGGCGCACATCCTTGTCCAGGGCCAGTTGCCAGCGGCGCACGGCTTCGGGCTCGCGCAGGGCGATGTCGCGGTCCCACTCGAGCCACCGCCTACCGCCATAGTGCTGCTTGAGCGCCATAAAGAGCGCGTAATCGGGCAGCCAGTCGCCATGGTCGGCTGCAAAGGCCTCGAGCTCATCGCGCAGCTCACTTGGCGCCTGAGCCAGCCGCTCGAGCGCCCGCTGAAAGAGGCCCATCTTGTAGCCAATGACGGCGCCATAGTCGACGCGATCCTCGGAGAGCTCGGCGTTGCCGGCCAGATCGCCCGGCGTGAGCAGCCCATCACGCACCAACGCCAGGGGATCGATCAGCAGATGGTTACCGGCATAGGCCGAGAATGGCTGGTAGGGCGAATCCATATAGCCAGTGGGCCCCAGCGGCAGCACCTGCCAATAGCTGTGCCCACCCGCCGCGATAAAGTCGAGCAGGCGCAGGCTGCCATCGCCAAGATCGCCGATGCCAAAGGGACCGGGGACACTCGTGGGGTGGCACAAGATGCCGCACTTGCGGTTTGCCTGTGAGACGTTCTGATCCATGCTGGGCTCCTCTGGCGGCAGTGGCGCCGCACAACGTTCACTCGACGGCTCGATCATCGACCTGTGAGAGACGCTGCAGAATACCCTTGAGCCGCCCCACTGTGCCGCGTGTCACTGGGCCTTTGGGCAGAAATGGGCAGGGTTCGGCTTCGCGGATGGAGGTGTCAAACGTGCCGATCTGTCTGGCAAGCTCGACAATGTCGGCCTTGTCGAGCCCGATCAGGGGCCGCAGAATCGGCTTGCTGATGCCATGAGAGATGACCTCGAGATTGGCAAGCGACTGACTGGCGACCTGGCCCAGCGAATCGCCCATGACGAGGGCGTGCGCCCCCAGTTCCTGGGCCACAGCGCTGGCGCGCTCGAGCATGGCGCGTTTGCAGAACACACAGGTCCAGCGCTCTTGGGCGATGCGCTGCAGCCCCTCAAGATAGGGGGCTATGGTCTCGGCATGATCCAACACCACTGGGCGCAGCTCAAAGCCATGGCTATAGCGCTGCAGCTGCTCGACATTGGCCAGCGCCTTGGCGGTATCGCTTTCACTTTGAGAAAAGTGCACGGGGATGATGCCGCAGCCGCGCTTGATCATCATCCAGGCGGCCACTGGCGAGTCGATACCGCCCGAGAGCAGCACCACCACCTTGCCCTCAGAGCCAACCGGCAGGCCGCCCTGCCCAGCGATGGTGCGCGTCGACAGGAGCGTGGTCTCGGGGCGCACCTCGATGGTCAGCGTGACATCGGGCTGCGAGAGATTGGCGCTGGCTGCGAACTGACGGTGAATGGCGCCACCCACCCGCTGGTTGATCTCGACGGAGGTGAGGGGAAACTGCTTCCAGGGGCGGCGAGCCCGCACGCAGTAGGTGCGCTCTGTGCTGACGCCTTCGACGGCCGCCAGACGCAACGCCTCACGCTCGATGGCCTCGATTTCGCTGGGCACCTCGACCACCGGGCTCAAAGAGACAATGCCAGGGGTGCAAGACAACGGCTCGAGAGCAGGCTCTACCTGCTCTGTGCGCACCAGAATGCGCTGCCCCTGTGAGGACACCTCGGCATCGATACCGTGAGCGCGCAGGGCCGCGCGGATGTTGCGCCGCAGGCGGCTCACGAATAGATGCCTGTTGCCCCCTTTGATGGCGATTTCACCGTAGCGAACTAGGATCAGCCCCACCCCTGACTCCTTGCAGTGACGCGATGTGAAGGTTGATTATAGCTTCGGTCCCCGAGGCGTCAACCGTCTGCCGGTCACGGCATTGGCCAGTGTCCTCACCGTGGTCTAGACTGTGCCGAGAGATGGCGCACGCACACCCCCAGGGAAGCAGCACAGTGCTGCTGGCGCGGCGTGGGATTGCAGGCGATGGCGCCTGCCAGTGACTTGCAGGCGTCGCGCTGGCGATTATACTTGAGTAAAGACGTCATCAACAGTGTGCATGAGGAATATCGATGTACTGGCCTTACTTCAACCCGACCTACTTTATGTTTGCACTGCCCGCACTGCTGCTGGGCCTATGGGCACAGTGGAAGGTGCGGTCGGCCTATGGCAAGTATGCGCGTGTCGCCAACCGCAGTGGGCTGGCCGGCTTTGAGGTGGCGCAGCGCCTGCTGGCGAGCAACGGCCTGACGGATGTCAGCCTGAACGAGACGCGTGGCGAGCTGACCGATCACTATGACCCCCGTCAACGCGCTCTACATCTCTCTACGGGCGTGGGGCGCACCGCCTCGGTGGCCTCGATGGGCATCGTGGCCCACGAGGTGGGCCATGCCCTGCAGCATCACAGCCACTATATGCCACTCAAGCTGCGCTCGGCGCTGGTGCCTGTGGTGCAAATCGGCTCCTGGTTGGGGCCGATCGTCTTCATGCTGGGGATGGTCCTATCTGTCTATGATCTCTCAGTGATCGGTGTGGTGCTCTTTGCGGGCACGCTGCTCTTTTCACTGGTAACGCTACCTGTCGAACTGGACGCCAGCCGCCGTGCCATGGTCATGCTCGAGAGGTCTGGCCTGGTAAGCCCCATCGAGCAGCAAGGTGCCCGCGCTGTGCTCAACGCCGCCGCGCTCACTTACGTGGCCGCTGTGATCCAGTCGCTTTCCACGCTGTTGTACTATGTGTTCTTGCTGGGGGGCTCGCGGCGCAGACGGTAACGGAAAGGCCAACATGACCTCTACGAACGACGCCATCGACCTGCTCAACCTCTCGTTCGACGAGTTGGTAGCCCTGGTGGTCAGCTGGGAGCAACCGCGCTTTCGTGCTGCACAGATCTGGCGCTGGGTCTACCATACGCTCACGGCCGACTTTGGCGAGATGGTCAACCTGCCGGCGGCGTTGCGGGCGCAACTGGCCGAACACACCTATGTGGGCCGGCTTGAGCCCGTCGATGTGGCCGTCTCGGACGATGGCCTCACCGAAAAGACCGTCTTTCGCACGCGCGATGGCCACTATATCGAGACGGTGCTGATGCGCTACACCAACCGCAACACGCTGTGCCTATCGAGCCAGATCGGCTGCGCGTTGGGGTGCGTGTTCTGCTCTACAGGGCAGAGCGGCTTTGCGCGCGACCTGTCAGCGGGAGAGATATCGGCACAGGTGCTGCACTATGCGCAAAAGCTGGCCCAGCAGAACGCTCACGTCACCAACGTGGTGTTCATGGGCATGGGCGAACCAATGCTCAACGACGAGGCCGTGTGGCGCGCCATCGCGAACCTGAACGACCGTGAGGGCCTGGCACTGGGCGCAAGGCGCTTTACCATCTCGACGGCGGGCATCGTCCCTGGCATCGAGCGCATGGCGCGCGAGGCGATGGAGGTAGGGCTGGCGGTGTCGCTGCACGCACCCGACAACGCCCTGCGTAACCGCATTGTGCCCATCAACCGACGCTATGCCATTGAGCGTCTGCTCGAGGCTTGCCGACGCTACATCGAGCGCACCGGCCGCCGCGTCACCTTTGAGTACATTCTCATGGATGGCATCAACGATAGCGACGAACACGCCCGCCGCACCGCAGAGCTGCTCCGTAATCTGCTATGCCACGTCAACCTGATTCCGCTGAACCCTAGCCCGGCCTGCCCCTTTAGGCCCTCGCCGCGAGAGCGCGTCATGCGCTTTCAGGAGATCCTGGTGAACGGGCGCATCCAAACCACATTGCGCGCCAGTCGGGGCCTCGAGATCGAGGCAGGCTGCGGCCAGCTGCGCGAGCGCTATGCCAAGCGCTCGGCTGAGGCGGGCCAGCATGGCTGAGCGGGTGTTGATAGCGCCGTCAATTCTGGCAGCAGATTTCGCGCGACTGGGCGAACAGGTGCGACAAGCCGAGGCCGCGGGGGCGGACCTGATCCACGTGGATGTGATGGATGGGCGCTATGTGCCCAATATCAGCGTGGGGCCGCTGGTAGTGCGTGCCCTCCGGCCCGTGACTGGCCTGCCACTAGACGTCCACCTGATGATCGTCGAGCCAGAGCGGTATGTCGAGGCCTTTGCGGCCGCGGGCGCCAGCTACATCACAGTACACGTTGAGGCGTGCCAGCATCTGGACCGCACACTGGCGCTGATCCGCGAGGCCGGCGTGCACCCTGGCGTGACGCTCAACCCGGCCACGCCCGTGAGCCTGCTCGAGCACGCTCTGCCGCTCGTCGATATGGTGCTGGTGATGACGGTAAACCCTGGTTTTGGAGGTCAAGAGCTCTTGCCCTATGCCCTGCGCAAGATCAGCACCATCCGCCTGCGGCTGGCCGAATGCGGCAACGAGCACTGTCTCATCGAGGTCGATGGGGGCATCTCACCGGCCACGCTGGGGCCGGCCGTGCAGGCCGGAGCGAACGTGCTGGTGATGGGATCAGCGATCTTTGGCCACCCCGACGGAGTGGTGCAAGCGATGGCCGCGAGCCGCAGCGCAATAAAAGAGGCCAGCCGTTAGTGGCTGGCCTTGTGGTGACCGATCGCGTGAGGTTACTTGGTGCGGTTGAGCGTGCGCAGGCAACGGGTGCAGATGTTCACCTTGCGTGGATGCCCGTCAACGACCAGGGTCACCTTCTGGATATTGGGCGACCATTGACGATTGGTTGCCACCTTTGAGTGGCTCACATTGTGACCAAACTGCGGCCCCTTGCCGCACACTTCACAGCTCGCCATCATCAACCTCCATCGCACAGGCTGTGAGCCCGTGATTTGCGTCCAGACCGACGATCATAGTACCATGATCCAGTTGCCGGTGCAAACTGGTGAGAGGAGCGTTGCGATGACACCAGGATCGGTATTGGGAAGAGTTGAAGTGTCGCCGCGTGCCATCGCCAGCCTTGCCAGCGATGCGGTGCTGCGTTGTTATGGCGTGGTAGGCATGGCCGCCAGTACGGTGCGCGATGGCATCGCCGAGGTGTTGCAGGTGGAGAACAGCCACCGCGGCGTGCAGGTGAACGCCAAGGATGGCCAGGTGACGGTTGATCTGTATGTGGTGATCGAGTACGGCATCCGTATCTCTGAGGTCGCCCAAAACGTTATGGATAGCGTCAAGTTCACGGTAGAACGGGCCCTGGGCATGCCGGTGGCCGAGGTCAATGTGCACGTCCAGGGCGTGCGCATCAGCCCCGAGCAGTAGGCCAGGGTCCAATCGCCAGTTCTGGAGGTCCTTTTGCGTGATGACACAGGCAGCCATGCCATCTGAGGCACAGTCGGCCGAGCCAGGCACTAACGATGGCGAGCATCAGCAGATAGTCGATAGCCAGGGATTGTGGGGAGCGCTCTGCGC
>JAAYDS010000265.1 GCA_012729155.1 Chloroflexota bacterium
CGCTCTGAGGCAGTGTATCCTGGCGACTCGGCGTTGGTGCTATCCGAAAGCAGCAACACCACGCCCTCGTTGGCCAGGCGGGCCAGTTCGCTCAAGTCGGTGGTGCGCCCCTCGATGGGGGTGTGGTCGATCTTGAAGTCGCCCGTGTGCACGATGAGCCCCATGGGCGTGCGTATAGCAAGGCCGACGGCGTCGGGAATCGAATGGTTGACGTGAAACGGCGTCACACGGAAGGGCCCGATGACGATCTCTTGCCCAGGCTGCACCGTATTGAGCATCGCCTTGTTCTTGGCAACGCTGTGCTTGAGCTTGTTCTCGACGAGTCCGCGTGTCAATGGGGTCGCATATACCGGCGCTGATACGTGCTCCAAAAGATAGGACAGCGCGCCGATATGATCCTCGTGGCCGTGGGTCAGCACGATGCCGCGCACCCTGTCGGCGTTCTCGATCAGATAGCTGAAATCAGGGATGACCAGGTCAACGCCGAGCATCTCGTCTTCAGGAAACATCAGCCCTGCATCGATCACCATGATGGTATCGTCATGCTCGAGTACAAAGCAGTTCCTGCCGATGGCACCCATGCCACCCAACGGTATCAGTTTTACTCCCATTTGTTCGATGGTAAACCCTCCACAGTAGATGTTGCGAGAAAAGAGAAAAGCGCCACTGACGTTACACGTAGGGCGCTCAATGCCTATACATAGTGCGCGACAGTTACGCGCACAGACTTATGCAACCGTCGTCACACTATACCACCGGTCGCGTAACAGGTCAACTTCGACGGCGTGAGCTGTGCCATAGCCTACGGGTCGGCGCCAGCGGTTGTCGAGACAACCTCTTGCCTCCAGACACGGCCGAAGCCCAGTGTCGCCAGAATAGCGCTGCCCATGAACCAGGCGAACAGTGCCTGCGGGCCGATGGTGTCGTAGAGCGGCCCTACGACAGCACTGCCCACGGTGCGCCCAAGGCCATTGACAAGACTGCTCATCAACGCCTGCGATGTGGCTGCCATACCCGGCGGCGCCCTGCGCGCCGCAAAGTCGACCGACCCCACCTGTGCCGTGCCCGAGGTGACACCCATCATCAGCTCGGTGACCGCTACGACCCAGGGGCTGGGGATGAACGACCACACCGCGAGTCGTAGGGCGAACATAGCCATCGAAAAGACCATGAGTCGCTCGCTGCTCCAGCGCTGCACCAGGCGAGGCAACACTGTGAGCATGAGCAACATCTGGCTGACTGAGCCGATTGCGCCCGAAAGGCCGATCAGACTCTCAGAGGCCCCCAGGGTGTCGAGGTAGAGCCCAGCGTAGTTAAAGGTGACGCCCTGTAACAGCATGGCCACAAACAAGGCAGCCATCATCGTCAGCCAGGCCCGGTCGCGGCCTACAGTGCCCAGTCCCCCAAAGAGGTCTACTCGAAGCGCCTTGTCATCAGATTGGATCCCGAGACTGACTAGCACGCCGATCAGCATCAATGCCGCATAGGCCGCGAACGACCAGCGCAAATCGACGCGCTGTACCAGTACACCGATGAGGTAGACCACGGGGGCATAGCCCAGCGAGCCGATCCCTCTGATTACGCTGTACTGATGACGCCGCGGCCCCAGAGCTGCCACGGCGCTGCTATCCATGAGTGGCTGCATCGGCGCCTGGACGGTCGCGTACAGCAGATTCCAGGCCATCAGAGGCCAGAAGCGTGTGCAGAAGGCGGTGGCAACCATGGGCACGATGCTAAGCAGTGCGACGACGGTAAAGAGCCGCTCTCGCAAGTTGAGGCGATCAGCGAGCAGGCTCCATAGCGGGCCAGCAATCAGCATCACCAGTGGCTGTACGGCGATGAGGGCCCCAACCGCCGTGTTCGAGAGGCCCACCCGACGGTAGTAGAGCGTGCGGTAGATGGCAGTCGAGCCGTAAGCAGCGAACACCGTAAAGTAAAGCCATTTGAGGCGATTGACAGCCGCTCGCTGCTGCGCATCAAGGGGTGGCAACACCGACACGTCCATGTTCTAGAGCTCGACGATCTGCCCGTCATGAGCAAAGGCTGCCCATGACGGGAGCAGCGCACTGTGTACATCTGGGTCGATGTCGTGGGTCATGTGCGTGAAAAGGCAACGTCGTGGCGCAAGGGCCGTGGCATAGGCCAGCGACTCGTCGAGTGACAGGTGACTGCCATGGGGCCGCGGACGTAGGCAGTTCAGGATGAGCAGATCGAGCCCCTGCAGCTGCGCCAAAGAGGCATCGGGGATCGTCTTGACATCGGGGATGTACGCTACGACCAAGTCGGCCGATTCGATGCGATAGCCCTGGCAACCGTTGAGCGGGCCATGTATGACAGGAACCGGCAGAATGTTCATTGGCCCGATCTCGCAGCTGGCATCAAGGGTATGCTCAGTGAGCGATGGGATGCCTCCACCCACATAGCCGTTGGGCTCAAAAATGTAGTGAAAGGCCTCGTGCAGCGACCCTAGCGTTTCGGACGAGGCATAGACGTCAATAGGCGCTCTTTGCTGTGCGCAGTATGAGCGGATGTCGGGCAGGCCGTAGATGTGATCAGCGTGGGCATGGGTGAACAGCACTGCGTCGAGCCGTTCGACGTGGTTCTCCAGCATCTGCTGGCGAAAGTCCTGTGAGGTGTCGATCAGTGCCGCGAAACCAGCCTCCTGCAGCAAGATGGAGGCTCGCGTGCGGCGATACCGAGGGTCTGTGAGAGCCTTCTCACAGATGCGGTGCTCGCAGCGCGAAAACCCGTTAAGCATGCAGTCTAGCATGGGCACGCCATGTGAGGTGCCGGTGCCCAAAAGCGTGATGCGCACTTGCCTACCCTCTAGTCGTTGATTGGCGCTGGCGCCATCGGCCGGATAATAGCACCCAGCCGCGTTGTCACCAACTGGCGCGGTGGGCTCAGGCTCTGAGTAGGGGGATGATGGCTATCAGGCTGTACACGTTGAGCGCGGCCAGGGCTCCGGCCACAAGCACCGGTGCCAGCCAGTGCCAGCGTGGTGGTAAATGGTGCATCAGCAACAGGCCGAGCGCGACAGCAACGCAGAGAACGATGCTGAACAGCGGCAGATCACCGCGCATCATCCCCGTGCCGATGAGCGCTACCGTGGCCAACCCCAGCAGCGCCAGTGCCCAGCCGGGGCGACGACATGCCGCCACCAGCCCACAGGCCAGAGCGATGCTCAGCGCCGGCATCGCAGGGAAGAGGTACCGCCCCTGGAACTGGACGAACTGCAGGTTGTACCAGGCAAACGACGCCGTCGTGAGCGCGCCCGAGACAGCAAGCAGCGCCACGCCTCGCTTGTACGCAGCAGAGCCGGTCTGCCAGACACGCTGCCGCCCCGCGAGCAGGCCCACACCGGCGATGGTGACCACGAGCGCAAGGGGCTGATAGACACGCTCGGGAAGAGGAGCTGCCATCCAGCCGAACTGCCCCCAAAAGCTCTGGAAAGTGGTGCGTGCATAGGCGCTCAGGTAGCGCTGCCAGCCAGCATCAGCGATCATGTCCACGGTGCGTAACTGGCCGACCACGATGGCATCGTGACGCGCCAACCCCAGAACGTCTGCCCAGCCATAGACCGCAACGTTGCGTGCCAGCCAGGCTGCAGACAGCAGGCCAGCCAGGCCAACGATGACGGCACTGCGTTGTAGCGCTTGCCGCCAGGTGAGCTGGTGGCTGACGGTCACATCCCAGAGCAGTATGGCTGCCACCAGCGGCACTGCCACATAGGCCTGGAACTTGGACAGGACGCAGAGCCCCACAAGTGCACCCAACAGGGCGCTGGCAGGCCACGTCCAACGGTGGCTTGCGGGCGCGGCGAGTCGCACGGCCACCGCAGTAAGCGCGGCAAAGGCCAGCGCATCGTTGTTGGCCGCAGCCGTATCGGCGATAAACATGGGCGTCATTGCGGCCAGCATCGTGGCGCTCAGCGCAAGGTCGCGACTGGCAAAGAGACGCATCGTGAGGACGCCCAGCAGCGCCACTGCACAGCATCCCAACAGCAGCGATAGCAGACGCATCAGGCGCAACTGCGTGGCGATGGGCGCCTCGCCCGCCAGCCGCAACAGCGCAGCTGACATGGCATAATAGGCTGGGGGTTGATGCGCTTCATACTGGAGGCTGTCGATCGACATATCGTGGGGAAAGCGCCGCGCTTTGATCTCCTCGAGATAGGCAGCGGGATAGTCGCCTGGTTCGAGGATTGGGAGTTGCCCCTCGGTGGCGATGTATCGTGCATAGTTGTAGTGGGCTGGCTCATCTGGCGCTTGCCAGAGTGGCGTGCGCCAGGCATAGGCCACGCCGAGCGCCAGGTAAAGGCCTACGATCACCATCAAACCGAGCCAGAATGTGCGGTCTGATCGAATCAAGCCAGCCTCCGACAGCCAGGGCGGCTTTGCCGCCCTGGAAAACGTCTGCGATGCCTAACCAAGCCTGGCGAGTTCTTCCTGTACTAGCTCAGGCTCTAACTTGGTGAACAAAGGCTTGGGCGTCACCAGGGCCTGCCCTGGCGCCAACTGACTCGGCTGCCAGCGATCGCCCTGTGCTGTGTAGCGGTAGGTGAGACCCAGATGCGTCTGCTCACCCTCGCTAAAAGCGACTGCTTCCTGCTGTCCGAACAGGTCATCGGTGTAGCCCAGGAAGGTATGCAGCCGCTGCGAGCTGAATGGCAAGAACGGCAAGAACAGTATCTTGAGCGAGTCGATGGCCCACAGGGCCACGAAAGTGGCTGTGGCCGCCCGCTGGCGGTCGCTCTTGATGATCTTCCAGGGAGCAGCAGCGTCGAGATAGCGGTTGGCCTCGCGCGCCGCCGCCATGGCCTTGCTGAGCGCCGACCTGAAACGGCATGCCTCGATATCGGCGCCTACGTCGTCGAACGCGGCGATGATATTGCCCTGTAGTTCGCGATCCAGATCGGTCAGTTCGCCAGGCGTGGGCACACGCCCCTCAAAGTTCTTGAAGGCGTAGGTCAACATGCGGTGGGCGAGGTTGCCCCAGGTGCCCACCAACTCGTTGTTGTTGCGGTCCAGATACTCTTGCCACGAAAAGTCGGCGTCGGCCGCTTCGGGGGCCTGCGCAGTGAGATAGTAACGCAGCGGATCTGGGTCGTGGCGCGAGAGATAGTCGGGCGCCCATACCGCCCAGTTGCGACTCGAGGAGATCTTGCGCCCCTCGAGCGTGAGGTACTCGTTGGCGGGCACGTCATAGGGCAGTGCTCGCTCGCCATAGCCCATCAGCATGGCTGGCCAGATCAACGTGTGGAAGAAGATGTTGTCTTTGCCGATAAAGTAGTAGGAGCGCGAGGGCTTGTCCAGGTCCCACCAGTTGCGCCACAGCTCGGGCTCGCCGCGGTTCTTGGCCCACTCGACCGATGCGGCAAAGTAGCCAATGACGGCATCAAACCAGACATAGATACGCTTGTCTTCATAGCCAGGCAACGGAACGGGAATGCCCCAGTTGATGTCGCGCGTGATGGCCCTGCCGCGCAGCCCTTCGTTAAGCAGGTTCATCGAGAAGTTGCGCACGCTCGGCCGCCAGTGTGCCTTGTCAGCGATCCAGCCATGCAGCGGCTCGTTGAACTGCGCAAGGTCGAGGAAGAAATGCTCCGTCTCGCGCACCACAGGC
>JAAYDS010000266.1 GCA_012729155.1 Chloroflexota bacterium
CTGTGCGTAAGCATATCAAACTTGGCAAGCTGATCGGCGTGCCCTTGCACATCGACCCCTCGTGGCTGTTGATCTTTGTGTGGGCCACCTGGAGCCTCTCAACCAGCTATGTGCCCGAGCGTCTGCCCGCCGCGAACACGTTGGCCCACTGGCTGGTAGGTGCTGCCACCAGCCTGCTTTTTTTCTTCTCGGTGGTGCTGCACGAGCTGGGGCATGCTCTGGTGGCGCGTGCTCAGGGCGAGCCGGTGCGCCGCATCACCCTGTTCATCTTTGGCGGTGCCGCCGAGATTGGCGCCGAGCCGGCTACAGCCAAGAAGGAGCTCGCCCTCGCCGTGGCGGGCCCTGCGGTGAGCCTGGCGCTGGGCGCGCTCTGGTTGGGCATCGATCGCCTGGCCGGTGGCCTGCCCTGGCTGGCTACCATTGCCCTCTATCTCAGCGGCGCCAACCTGGCCCTGGGCTTGTTCAACCTGGTGCCTGGCTTTCCTCTGGATGGGGGGCGGGTGCTGCGAGCACTCATCTGGCAGCGCACCGGCAGTCTGCAGACGGCGACACGCTGGGCAGCGCGCGTGGGGCGCTTTATTGCCTATGGCCTGATGGCCTGGGGCATCATGCTCTCCTTGAGAGGGAGCCTGGGAAACGGCCTCTGGCTGTTGTTGGTGGGCACCTTTCTAGACACCTCGGCCCGTAGTGCCCAGGCACGCATCGGTTTGGACCGAACCCTGGCCGGCTTTACCGTCGCCGATGCAATGACGCGCGATTGCCCCAGTGTGCCGCCACAGCTCTCGCTAGACGTCTTTGTCGAGCACTATTTGCTGCCGCAGGGGCGCCGCTGCTACTTTGTGGGCGGCGCCGAGACACCCCGACGGATGCTGACCGTTCATCAGGTGCAGAGCGTGCCGCGAGACCGTTGGCCAACCACGCGGGTAGGCGAGGTCTCCAGGCCGCTCGACGAGTTGCGCACGGTCAACCCCGAGACGACGCTGCGTGAGGCCCTCGAACAGATGACCGCCGATGGCGTCAATCAGTTGCCCGTCATCGCCGACGGCGAACTGGTGGGCATGCTCACGCGTGAGGGGCTGATCACCTTTATTCGCTCGCGCGCCGAGTCGGATCTTCACGACTGAGAGGAGTCACGATGCGCATACTGTATCTGGACTGTGACACCCTGCGCCCCGATCACCTGGGCTGCTATGGGTACCACCGTGAGACTTCGCCCAACATCGACTGGATCGCGACTCAGGGCGTGCGCTTTGACAACTGCTATGCATCTGATACGCCCTGTCTGCCCTCACGCGCCGCCCTCTTCATGGGGCGCTTTGGCATCCACACTGGCACGGTGGGCCATGGTGGTACGGCGGCCGACCCGCGGCTCGAGGGCGCAACGCGGGGCTTTCGACAGACTACTGCCGAGGCGAGCTGGATGGATGTGCTGCGCCAGCGCGGGCTGCGCACCGTCTCCATCAGCCCCTATGCCGAGCGGCACTCGGCCTGGTGGTTCTATCGCGGCTTTAGCGAGATGTACAACCCTGGCAAGGGCGGCATGGAGCGCGCCGATGAGGTCGCGCCGCTGGCGCTAGACTGGATCGCGCGTCATGGCGGCGAGGACAACTGGTTCCTACAGGTTAACATGTGGGACCCGCACACGCCCTACCGCACGCCGCTCGAATATGGTAGCCCCTTTGAGGGCGAGCCACTACCAGACTGGATCACCCCCGAGAAGATTGCAGCTGACTATGCCGGCTATGGCCCCCACAGCGCCCAAGATCCGGCCGAGCTGGGCCCCAACGATACGTCGCGGTGGCCACGCCTGCCCGCCGACATCCAGAACCTGGACGACTATCGACGCTGGATCGACGGCTACGACACCGGCATTCGCTATATGGACGACCATATCGGCCAGATCCTCCAGGCCCTCCGCACCCAGGGCGTGCTGGATGACACGATCATTATCGTCTCTTCTGACCATGGCGAGAACCAGGGCGAGCTCAACGTCTATGGCGATCACCAGACAGCCGATCACATCACCAATCGCATCCCTTTGATCATCCGCTGGCCGGGCATGGCAGCGGGCCGCACTGATGCAGCCCTGCACTATAACCTGGACCTGCCACCTACCATCGCCGAGCTGCTGGGCGTGCGCGCCCCCGAGCGGTGGGATGGGCAGAGCTATGCTGCCACTCTGCGCGACGGGTCTGCAGCTGGCCGCGACTACCTGGTGTTGAGCCACTGTGTCTGGTCGTGTCAGCGGGCGGTGCGTTTTGGCGATTGGATCATGGTGCGCACCTATCATGATGGGCTCAAGGGTTACCCTGCCGTCATGCTATTCGACCTGGCAAACGATCCCCATGAGCTGCACGATCTCGCTACAGAGCGGCCCGAGGTGGTCAACGAGGCATTGCGCTTGCTGGAGCAGTGGCATGCAGAGATGATGTCTACGTCAGACAGTGACGTAGACCCGCTGTGGACGGTGATGCGAGAGGGCGGACCGTTTCACACCCGCGGCTTTATCCATGCCTATGCCGAACGGTTACGTTCTAGCGGGCGGGCCCATCACGCCGAGGCGATGCTGGCCAGGCACGCCCGCGGAGAGTGGTGCACATCCACTCAGCCCTGACGACACGGAGGTTCCATGATCTTTGCGGGGCGCACGCAGCCTCTGGCACACTTGCCATGGCAACAGGTTCTAGAGCAGTTGCACGCACTGGGCTTTGCAGGTGTCGAGGTTTGCCTCGAGAATCCCGATCTATCGCCCTCACTGCTCGACGCCGCCTTGGCCCGTCGGCTACGGCAGGCGCTGCAGAGGCTCGGCTTTGAACGGTGGTCGATCAGCTACCACAAAGACCTGCTCGATGACCGCTACTTTGCCGAGACGGTCAAGGTACTGCAGCTTATGCCGCTGATGGGCGCCGATGTGCTTGTGATTGGCACCCCTCATCTGGATGCGCCCTGGGTCGACCCCTGGCCGCGCCTTGTTGCTCGTCTGCGAACGCTGGCAGCTCTGGCCGCCGAGGTGGGCGTCACTCTGGCTGAAGAGGCCGAGCCTGGTTTTGTGGTTGGCAGTACGGCAGACGTGCTGCGCCTCATCGACGAGGTGGGCTCGCCGTATCTCGCTGCTAATCTGGACCTGGGCCATGCCTTCTTGTGCGATCCCGACCCTCTGGCGGCCATCGCTCAGGTGGGCGTGCGCATCGCTCACGTGCACGTCGAGAATATGAACCGTGGCCTGCACGATCACCAGTTGCCCTGGGAGGGCGACATGGACCTGGCCGAATATCTGGCGGCACTGCAAGCCGCCGGTTTTGAGGGCATCGCCGCTCTCGATCTATATCGTCATGATTATGTGGCAGTGGCGCCGCGTGCAATCGCCTATTTCGAGACACTCTTGCAGGAGTAGCCACATCGATGTCTTGTGATCCGGCCGTCTATCCACTGACGTTTGTACCCACGTTGCGCCACTATATCTGGGGAGGCAGGAGCCTCGAGACCGTACTTGGCAGACACCTGCCTGCCGGCATCACCGCCGAGAGCTGGGAGATATCGGGGCACCGCACCGCGTCGACGCGCGTCGAGCAGGGGCCGTGGGCGGGGACGCCGCTGCCAGATGTGCTCGCGGCTCTGGGCGAGCGGCTGGTGGGCAGCAATGCAGCCAACATGCTTGCCCATGCCAAGTTTCCCTTGTTGATCAAGATCCTGGATGCTCAGCGCAACCTATCGGTACAGGTGCACCCCGATGATGCCTATGCAGCCGAGCACGAAGGCGGTGATCTGGGCAAGGTCGAGTGCTGGTATGTGCTCCACGCCGAGCCCCACGCTGAGCTGGTCTATGGACTGGATAAGCAGGTTACGCCCGAGGCCTTTGCCGCGGCCGTCGAGGCCGATGCACTCGATGAGCTGCTGCAGACTCTGCCCATCAAGGCGGGTGATGTCGTCTTTTTGCCCGCAGGCACTGTGCATGCCCTCAAGGCGGGCGCGATGGTGATCGAAATCCAGCAGAACTCGGATTCGACCTATCGCGTGTATGACTGGGGCCGCCTGGGCGCCGATGGCATGCCTCGGCCGCTGCACATCAGCAAGGCGCTCGATGTGATCGACTGGAGCATGGTGCGGCCCGGGTTGGCGCAGCCCAGGCTGGTGGCACAGACTGGCGGACTCTCTCACTGGGAGCTGGTCTGCTGCCCGCAGTTCTGTCTCGATCGCTTCACCCTCGCCCCTGGCGCCGCCTATCGGGGGCGCTGCGATGGCGCCACCTTTGAGATATGGGGCTGTATCGACGGGCAGGCCACCATCGCTTCGGCATGCGAGCCTGTTTCGCTGCCGGCGGTGCGCTTTGCGCTGTTGCCCGCCGCCCTGGGCGAGTTCGTCATCGAGGCCGATTCGGCCTGTACGCTGCTGCGCGCCTGGGTGCCTGCCGGGAACTAGGGGTTCACCTGCACTGAGCCCATTGACCCTTGCCAGAAACCGTGCTATCGTTGCGCTATCGTGACGAATTCAGGCATTGCGTGCCAGTTGGGCGTAGAGAGCGCTGGCTGACGCCTCTGAAGGCCGGCAGCTCGGCGCTCGATAATGCGGCGGTTGGCGAGGTCATGCCGTAGACGGTGACATGCAATACTGACCGCGATGCTGTCCTGATCGCCACACCAGGGCAGTTCTGTCGTCGACTGGTCTTGGCCTTTGCACAGCGAGAGGAGGTGGCACACATAACAGGAAGCGCGAGCTGACGGTGTCGGTGTCTTGTCGAGTGGGGAAAGCTAGGGGGAAAGGCAGGCACAGTCATCATGAAGAGGCTCTTGACTCTGCTTCTGGTAGTGTCCTTGCTGCTCATCGCCGCGCCAGTAGCTGCACAGCGGCCTGAGGCCGATGAGAGCGTCTACATCGTCGTCATGGCCGCAGACCCGGTCATCGCCTATGAAGGTGATGTCAGCGGTCTGCCCGTCACCAAGCCGGGCAAGGGCGGCAAGATCAATCCGAACAGCGCCCATGTCACCAAGTACGTGCGGTTCCTAGAAAAGGAACACGCCAAGGCACTCACGGCAGTCGGCGCCACCAGCGAGGCCATCGTCCATGACTATACCATGGCGCTGAACGGCTTTGCCGCCATGCTCACAGTGGAGCAGGCCGAACAGGTTGCCAAGCAGCCTGGCGTAGCGCTGGTGCTGCAAGACGAGATGCGCTTCAAGACCACCGATAACAGTCCCACTTTCCTGGGGCTCACCGCGCCCGGCGGCGCCTGGTTGCGCGGCTATGATGGCGAGGATGTGGTGGTGGGTATTATCGACACGGGCATCTGGCCCGAGCACCCCAGCTTTGCCGACGACGGCAGTTACGCACCGTTGCCGGGTTTTGAGGGCTTGCCGTGCGAGTTCGGCAATGCGGCCTTTAACCCCAACGATGCGTCGTTTGTCTGCAACAACAAGTTGCTGGGCGCCTATCAAATGCTGGACACCTATCGCCTGTATACCGGCGCCGACCCCGACGAGTTCGACTCGGCGCGCGATGATGACGGCCATGGCACCCACACTGCCTCTACTGCGGCAGGCAATTCCGGTGTTGAGGCGAGCATTAGTGGCGTGCCCTTTGGCACGGTCTCGGGCATTGCCCCACGGGCGCGCATTATCGCCTACAAGGCGCTGGGCAACCTGGGCGGCTACACCTCTGACCTGGCGGCGGCCATCGATCAGGCCGTGGCCGATGGCGTTGATGTGATCAACTACTCGATCGGCGGCGGGGCTGGTGCTGTCAGCGCCGACGAGATCGCCTTTCTCTTTGCCGCCGATGCGGGGGTGTTTGTGGCAACCTCGGCCGGCAACTCGGGGCCGGGCGCCTATACCGTTGGTGATCCGGGCACCAAGCCCTGGCTTACCACGGTGGGTGCCAGCACGCAGAGCCGAACCTTTGAGGGTTCGGTGGTGCTGGGCGATGGCGCCGCCTACTATGGCGCCTCGGTGACCGCTGGGACCGACGTGGCGCCGATCGTCGACGCCGCAGACCTGGGCAATGAACTGTGTGATCCCTACGCGACGCCACTGTTCAGTGCCGATGTATCTGGCAAGATCGTGCTCTGCAAGCGCGGCGTCTATGCGCGCGTCGAAAAGGGCTATGCGGTCTACCAGGCCGGCGGAGCGGGCATGGTGCTCTACAACACCGACGATGCCCAGGACCTGAACACCGACACCCACTGGTTGCCCACGGTGCATGTCAACAACAGCGATGGGCTGGCCATCAAGGCCTACATCGCTTCGATGGACGGAGGCGCCACGGCACAGATCTTTGGTGGCACCTACACCAAGATCGCTGCGCCGGTGATGGCATCCTTCTCGTCGCGTGGCCCCAACCTCGTGGCCCCCGATATCATCAAACCCGATATCACCGCGCCGGGCGTCAACATCCTGGCAGGCGCCTCGCCATTCCCCGATCCGGGCTTTGTGCCGGGCGAGCTCTTCCAGGCCATCGGCGGCACGTCGATGTCTAGCCCGCATGTGGCCGGCGCCTTTGCGCTCATCAAGCAGGCGCATCCCGATTGGAGCGCCGCCATGGCTCGCTCGGCCCTGATGACCACGGCCTATCAGGACGTGATGAAGGAAGGCGAGGTAGACTGGGCAGATCCCTTTGATATGGGCTCGGGCCACCTCAACGTGGGCGGCAAGGCTGTCAAGGGCTCAGCCTTCGAGCCAGGCCTGGTCTATGATGCCGGCCTCTACGAGTATGCCGCCTTTACCTGCGGCATGGAGTGGGGCGTCTTTACGCCTGGCAGCTGCGCGTTCCTAGCGTCGCTGGGCATTCCGACGCAGCCGTACAACCTCAACTATCCCTCTATCGGGGCAAGCGAGGTTCCCGGTAGCGTCACCGTCCAGCGCACCGTCACCAGCGTGGCCAATGACAAGGGCTGGCGCGAGTACGAAGCGCTCATCGAGCCGCCCGAGGGCTTTGATGTCATCGTCGAGCCAGCCGTGCTCCGGCTCAAGAGCGGCGACTCGGCCACCTTCTTTGTGACCATCACCAACGTCGATGCGCCCGTCGGCGAGTGGCGCTTTGGTGCGCTCACCTGGCGCGACAAGGCCAAGAACAGCCTCTATAGCGTCTACAGCCCCATCGCAGCCAAGGCGGCGCTCTTTGCCGCCCCGGCTGAAATCGGGGGCACGGGTGAGTCGGGCTCGGCCAGTTTTGACGTGACCTTTGGCTACAGCGGTAGCTATGCCGCTGCCGCACATGGTCTGGTGCCGGCCACAGTCACCTCAGACAACGTGCTGCAAGACCCCGACCAGACCTTTGACCCGGCCGACGGGTTCAGCAAGCTGCACGAGTTCGACCTCAGCGGCGTAGCGTTCTTCCGTATCGCTCTGCCGCCCGAGGCTACCGAGGCCGACGCCGACCTGGA
>JAAYDS010000267.1 GCA_012729155.1 Chloroflexota bacterium
CGATGATAGCGGGAGTGAGCTGCGCGGCAGACCAGCGTAGCGGTCCATAGTGCACTCCCGACTGCCATGCTGCCGGAGCTCTGCCAACGCGGATGTCGACCAGGTCCTGGTCGTTGTTGCCGCGAATCAGGATGGCGCCGCGCTCCTGGAGCAGCTCAAATGTCTGTACCGGGCACGGGCCGGTGGCCAGGTGGTCGCCAGCGGCGATGATGCCCTCGATGCCTTTCGCATCTGCGTCGGCCAGAACCGCCTCCAGCGCAGCCAGGTTGCCGTGGATATCAGCCAGCAGAGCCAGTCGCATGTTCGTGCTTCCTGTTGTCAACAGCCGCAAACCATTATACCATCGAGCGCATCTGTGCGAATTCTTGGAGGGCGATAGACATGCTTAACAGATTCATCGCGGTCGTGCTTGTTGTGGCAGCAGTGCTGCTTCTGGCGGCGCCCGTGGCTGCCGGCGGCGACCAGGTGCGCGGCGCCAAAGGGCAAGGCGGTGTCCATCAGGAACAAATGCAAGATCCCCCACCGTTTCAGCCATAGGGTAACCGCGAACTGGGCAGCAGGAGACACTGCAGACAGCGCCGGCCGGGCGAGGGTAGTCAGTCCGATTGTGTGTGAGCTCGCACCGTGGCGGCAAAGGCCTGGGCGTCTCCGCGGAGCACCCGCTCGCGGGGGATGACCATGCCAGCGCCGCGTCCTCGGAAGATGAAAAGCGCCGTCTCTGTCTCGGCCAGGGCGGTGATCTCTGACCAGGCGATGGCGAACTCGCCGTTGCCTGTGCGCTCGATAATGCCTTTCTCGGTGAGCTCTAGGTGATGTTTGCCCAGCGTGCGCTGGCCGCGCCCGTGCGCAAACGAGAGCCGGGCAGAGCGCTCCAGGCGTCGCCTGATGATGCGGCGCATGCTGAGCGCCAGCGCCACCGCCAGCCCCATGCCCACGAGGGTGAGCAGCGATGAGCCGCCCTTTTGGCTGTTCAGGAACAGCAGAATCAGGATCAGTATCGCTGGCACCATACTCACCAGATTCTGCAGCCGACGCAGGCCTCGGTCATGGTCGAAAAAGTAGAGCTGCAACGCAACCAGATCATCGACCGTATTAGTGTAGACGAGTTCCATGCCACCCCTTTCGCGCCAAGGTGATTATACCACGGGGCTCGGATGGGCCCTGAAAGCCGATTCACCCGGGTGTCTTGTATGCAATCGTACGAGAACAGAGGGAACAACCGTTGTTGCGAACTGGCCACCGCCCGCGGCCTAGGCTGCGCGCCAAGCTCATCTCCTGGTCGTTCATCCCAACGGCGATCGTGTTGGTGGCGGTGGCCGGAGTCATTCTGTACGCCTTCCAGAGAGCCACCGCCGACCTGGTGATCGAGCGGGATCGCGAGTTGACGCGCCTGATGGCCCGGCAAGTGAGTCTCGAGATCGAACCCTATGAGCGCACTCTTGCTGAGGTGGCCGCTCAACTGGCCCCAGCCAAAGATGCGGGCGAGCGCTGCGCCCTGCTACACGACCAGACTGCTCGGCTTGGCTTCTTTGATGGCGGGGTTGCCCTGTTGGATGCTAACGGGGTTGTTCTCACGATGACGCCAATGGATGTCAGGCAAATGCGCCGCGACTGGGGGCAGCACGGCGGCATCAGCCGCACCTTGAGCACAGGAATAGCCTCTTTTACGTCTGTGGGCCCGTTTGGTCTTCAAGAGGACGACTCGGTGGGCATGGTGATGCCGCTGCGCTCCGAAGAGGGCGAGGTGGTTGGCGCTCTGGTGGGCATCTTTGCGCTGCGCGACGGCACACTCAGCGGCGTGTATCGTCAGGCTGAGCAGCAGGTGGCTAGCCGGCTTGGCAAGGACCCACTGTACTGGCAGAGTGGCTCGTCGAGCGAGCAGGGCGGGGCCTCAGGACTGATCGTGTTGTTGCAGCGGGCCGGCCTGACGCGTTACAGCGCGTCGAGCACGGCCAGCGCCTACCTCGTAGACCGGCAGGGCGTGGTGATCCATGGCGCTGCTGGAGACCTGACAGGGCATCGCTTGCCCCAGAACGAACTGCAGGAGCTGATCGCTGTCGGGCAGGTCGGCGCCCTGCGCATGCGTAGCGACGGTGGACGGCAGATGGTGGCCTGTTATGCGCCCATCGGCAGCACCGGTTGGGGCCTCATTACCTGCGAGGATTGGGGCATTCTCTACGAGCCCGCCCGTCGCTTGAGTCACTACCTCGTGGTTCTACTGGCTCTGGGCGTGCTTGTCCCGGGGTTGGTGGTGACGATAGCCATCCGCCGCATCACCCGTCCGGTCGATACGCTGGTGGCAGCGACACGCCGCGTGGGAGCCGGCGACTTTGTGCGGGTCGAGCTCGATACGAGGGATGAACTGGCCGAACTGGCCAAGGGCTTTAGCCAGATGTCTGCCAGGTTGCAGGCGCTCTACGCTGATCTTGAGCAGCGCGTGGCCGACCGTACACTCGAGTTGCGTACACTACTCGATGTCTCGCAAAAGGTGAGCAGTATCCTCAGCCCGCCGCAGGTGCTGGAGACGGGCCTGAGCGCGCTATTGACCTTTGTGGGGGCGCAACAAGGTTTGGCGTGCGCAGAGGGTCAGGGCGACGGCGAGCAGGAAGATATCATCGTAAGCCTGGGCGAGCTGCCCTGTGCGACTGAGGTCTTGTGCACACTCTCTGATCAGGCCGCTGATGGCAAGGGTAAGCCCGTCGTGGCGACTCTCGCAGGGGGCACCACAATGCTGGTGGTGCCGCTGCAATCGCCCGAAGGTCGCCTGGGCCGTCTGATGGCTCTGTTGCCGCCGGCGTTCGAGTTGCCGGAACCCAGACTGGCGTTGGTGGCGTCTATTGGGCAGCAGGTCAGCGTGGCGCTGGGCAATGCCCTCCTATTCGAGCGCGCCAGCGCGGTGGCCGCCGAGGCCGAACGCCAACGTCTAGCGCGAGATCTGCATGACTCAGTGGCCCAGGCAGTCTACGGGGTGAGCCTCTATGCGCGCGCCACCAATCGTCTGCTGGCGTCAGGGCAAGTGGAAGCCGCCCAGCGCCATCTGGAGGTGCTGCAGGATAGCGCGTGCCAGGCTCTGGCCGAGATGCGCTTGCTCATCTACCAGGCGCGAGGCCCTGCGTGCGAGCCAGGGCGTCTGGCTGAGGCCATTCAGGCGCGCCTCGATCATGTTGAGGTCCGCGCAGGGATCAGCGTAGAGCTAAAGGTAGCCGTCGAGTCGCTCATCGAGCCGGCCGTCGAGGAGGCGCTCTTCTATGTGGCCACCGAGGCACTCAACAATGTCGTGCGTCATGCCAATGCGAGCAGCGTGCGCATCAGGCTTGCCTCGCACGATGGACGCGTTGCGCTAGACGTGGCTGACGATGGACAGGGGTTTGACCCAGCGAGGGTACGCGCTGGCGGCGTCGGGCTGGGCAACATACAGACCCGCATCCAGGAGCTGGGCGGCCAGGTCCGCATCACAAGCGCGGCGGGCAAGGGGACGGTGGTGAGCGTGGAGGTTTTGATGTGAGTGAGCGGTCGATCCGCGTGTTGGTGGTCGACGACCATACCATTGTGCGCAAGGGCATCTGCGCGCTGTTGCAGACAGAGCCCGGTATCGTTGTTGTGGGCGAGGCAAGTGATGGCGCAGAGGCGATTACTGCGGTGGAGAGAACGCACCCTGATGTGGTGTTGATGGATCTGATGATGCCTGGCGTCGATGGCGAGCAGGCCACCAGCACCTTGCTATCGCGATATCCCGAGCTGCGCGTGCTGGTGTTGACCTCGTTCACGGCCGATGAGCATGTGGTGGGGGCCATCAGGGCTGGCGCCGCTGGTTTCCACCTCAAAGACGCTGATCCCCACGACCTCATCGCCGCGATTCGCTGCGTGCACGCGGGGCAGAGCTCACTGGACCCGTTGGCCGCACGCACCCTCATGTCTCGCATTTCTCATGACTCGCGCGCAGATGTGGGCGTGCTGACTCCGCGCGAACTGGAGGTGGTGCGAGAGGTCGCCCGGGGGCTCTCCAACCAGGAGGTGGCCCAGGCACTCTACATCACCGAGGTGACCGTGCGCGCTCATGTGAGCAACGTGCTGGGCAAGCTGAACCTGAGCAGCCGCACCCAACTCGCCCTGTGGGCGTTGCGCCGCGGCATCGTCTCCCTCGAAGGCGACGCCTGAGGATCATACAAAAGTTGTAGAGGCGATTAGCCATCCGTCCGGTGCGGATGCCTGGGGTATTATGCTATCCTACGGGCGACACCGTCAAGGTTGTCAGACGGCATCAGGCTCTGGGATGCTCAAGGGGCTTGGCTTCCCAGAGCCGCTCCTTTCAGGCCACTGCGCTCCCCCACCCCCACCCCAGCGCTGGCCTGAAAGAAACACTCCAATGGTCACCGACCGGTTGGCACCCGCCAACCGGTCGGTGACGTTTCCACGCCGTCACGCTCCGCGTATAATGCCAGCCAGCATACGACGGGAGGCCCCCATGCCCACAAGGATGCTCTTTACGCTGTTCACCAAACCATGGCCCCAGCTGTCGCTGGAGCGGCTCGTTGAGTGGGTAGCATGTCTGGGCTATAACGGCGTCGAGTTGCCTGTGCGCCCCGGCTACCAGGTGCCGCCTGAAGAGGCCTCTGTGCGGCTGCCAACCGCGGCCCGCATCTTTGAACGCGCCGGGCTGCGCATCGTCAGCGTGGCCGGCCCGGCCGATGCCAGCACCATCAGAGCCTGTGGCGATGCGGGAGTGCCGATCATGAGAACGATGGCGGCCATCGCGCCGGGCGAGGGCTATCTGGAGGCAGAGACGCGTCTGCACCGCGAGTTTGACGCTCTGTTACCGGTGCTCGAGGCATCGGGCGTCACCCTGGGCGTACAGAACCATTGCGACCGTTTCGTGGCCAATGCTTTGGGGCTCGACCGTCTGTTGTCTCCTTATGATCCACGGTGTGTGGCAGCCGTGTGGGATGCCGCTCATGAGGCCCTCAACGGCGGCCTGGCAGCCTACGCGCTCGATGTGATCTGGCCACGGCTGTGCATGGTCAATCTCAAGAATGCCTTTTGGAGGCGCACTAACGGGCCTGAAAGCGGTGTGGCCTCTTGGCGACACTACTGGACGGATGGCCCCAACGGCCTTGCGGACTGGCCTGAGGTGGTTCGCGAGCTACAGCGGCGTGGCTATCAGGGGCCAGTGTGCCTGACAGCCGAGTACAGCGATGCGTCGCTGGTGGATACACTGGCCGCCCGAGACCTGGCCTGGGCTCGCTCGCTCTTTGCGGAGGAGGCCTAGCATGCAGCGTGTGCGCGTTGCCGTGGTGGGCGCAGGGGCCATGGCGAACCAGGTACACTATCCTTCGCTGGCGAGTATGGATGACGTCGACCTCGTCGCCATCTGCGACCTCGACGCGCAGCGCCTACAGACGACGGCCGACCGCTGGGGCGTTGCCCGACGTTACAGCGACTATCAGCAGATGGTAGAGCAGGTTGCCCCCGATGCCATCTATGTGATTGGCCCGCCGCATCTCATGTACGACATCTGGGCCTGGTGTTTGGAGCAGCGGCTCGACCTATTTATCGAAAAGCCGCTGGGTATCACCGAGCACCAGGCGCGGTCGCTTGCCTACCTGGCCGCACAGCACGGCTGTGTCACACAGGTGGGGTTTCAGCGGCGGAGTAGCCCTTTGGCGGCCAGGCTCCATGATATCTGCCTGGCGCGTGGGCCCATTACACTTGCGGCCTGCGAGTTCTTCAAGTGCAGCCTCGCGCCCTTTCTGGGAGCCAGGGATCATATGATGGACGACACTGTGCATGCCATCGACACGCTGCGCTGGGCGTGTGGTGGCGAGGTGGCCGCGGTGCATAGCACCTGCCGCCGGGTGGGCGTTCCAGATATCAATCTGATCTCTGCCGAGCTGCAGTTTGAGAACGGGAGCCTCGGCCTGCTGACAAACAGCTGGAGCAGCGGCCGCCGGGTGTTCCGCATGCAGATGCATGCTCCCGGCATCTGTGCCGAGCTGGAGCATGAGACCGGCGGCGTGGTGTATGCCGATGGTGACGTCCAGGGCAGGCACTATGATGCCCGTGAGGTGGCGGGCTCGCAGGCGCTGCACATCTATGGCGGCTTTGCGGCCAAGAGCCGCGAGTTCATCGATGCGGTCAAAAACCGTACGCAACCCAGCTCGTGTTTTGCGGATGCCTACAAGACCATGCAGATCGCCGAGACGATCCTGGCTCAGGCCATACTGGCCGGCGCCTGAGAGGAGCTGCTATGCTGACTCTGCACTTGCGACACCAGGAGCTGGCCACCGATGCGGGTGGACGCACCATCTGGCGCACAGTCGAGACGGCGCAGACCGTCGATGCTGCGCGTCTGGCTATCGTTGTCTGCGATGTGTGGGACCATCATTGGTGCCTGGGCGCCGAGCAGCGCCTGGCGTTGTTGCTGCCTCGCATGCAGCAAGCGCTCGCCGCTGCCAGAGATCGCGGGGCGCACATTATTCACGCTCCGTCAGACACCATGGCGTTCTACATTGGCCACGCCGCACGTGAACGGATTGCGGGGGCGGTTCCTCTGTCAGTGCCCGCCGAGTTGCCACATGACGCCCCGCCGTTACCCATCGATGCCAGCGATGAAGGCTGTGACACGCACGACTGCACCCCGCACCGTGCCTGGACACGACAGCATCCAGCCATTAGCATCGATTGTACACGCGATGTCATCACCGACAGCGGCCAGGAGGTGCTGGCCTATCTGCAGAGGCAACAGATCGATCAGGTGCTGATTATGGGGGTGCATACCAATATGTGCGTACTGCACCGCACCTTTGCCATCAAGCAGCTGGTGCGTTGGGGGGTGGCCGTAGCGCTGGTTCGCGACCTGACCGATGCCATGTACAATCCGGCGCGGCCGCCTTATGTGAGTCACGAACAGGGCACGGCGCTTGTAGTGGGCTATATCGAAAAGCATTGGTGCCCGACGATAGACAGCGCTGATCTGGTGCGCTAGGGGGCGGGGCGGTGCGATCGACCGATGTAAAGGTGCGGGCGGCGCAACTCTGGTTCTTGCCGGTGCAGACGCGGGTGCCGCTCAAGTTCGGGCCCGAGACGCTGACCTCAGTGATCTGCGCGCGTGTGGCCTTGACCGTCGAGGATCGGCGTGGGCGCCTGGCGACGGGGTGGGGCGAGACACCTCTCAGTGTGCAGTGGGTATGGCCCAGCGAACGCAGCTACAACGAGCGCGCCCACGCGCTCGGCGCGCTCTGCGGACGGCTGGCCAGGCGTTGGGCAAGCTTTGACGCATGGGGCCATGCCCTGGAGCTGGGC
>JAAYDS010000268.1 GCA_012729155.1 Chloroflexota bacterium
GGCGCCGAGGGTGAGATGTCGCTGGATAGCCCAACAACGGCCCGGCTCTGGCTGCCACACCTCGCTGCAGAGGATGACCTGGCCAACCAACCCCTGGCCTTGTCGCTGCGCTCGCAGGGCGAACTCCTGGCGCTCGATGTCCGTGGCCTGGGCGAGTCAATCCCCGATGACCCGCGCGGCTTCTGGAATGCCTATGGCGTCGACTATATGGCGCATGGCTATGCGCAGCTCATGGGCGAGTCGTTTCTGGGGCGCAGAGTCTTTGACGTGCTCCGCACCATCGACCTGCTGTGCGATCGCGGCGCCCGGCAAATCGAGCTATATGGGCGTGGCCAGGGTGCGGTCATGGCGCTCTTTGTGGCCTTGCTCGATGAGCGCGTAGCCCATGTCACGCTGCTCAATGCGCCTACTTCGTTCTTGCGCTGGGCCCAAGAGCCAATTGTATCTTGGCCCGCTGCCAACTTTGCGCATGGGCTGCTGCGGCACATCGACCTGCCTGCCTGCCTGCGTGCGCTGGCGGGCCGAGTCACCGTGCGCGACGCACTGCCGCCGCGCTGCGATTAGGGTCCGCCGCGAAACCGCCTTAGCGCTTGCGGCCGAACAGCAGCAAGAGCACGATGGCTCCACCCAGCGCCACCAGGAAAGAGGGCAGGTTTATGCCGGTGACACCATGCCCGCCGATCAGATTCATCACCAGGCCGCCAACCACTGCCCCGCCAATGCCGAGCAGAATGTCGCGCAGCAGCCCTTGTTGCCGGTTCGTGCCCACAATGATGCTGGCAACCCAGCCCGCCAACGCCCCCAGGACGATCCATCCCAGAATGCCCATCTTTTTCCCCCTCTAAACCAAGCCTTGTCTACAGCATGCCAGCTTTCGGCGCATTGCGCAAGCGCCAGAACTTCTCACCGGTAATTGACGATGACATCGCCAGAGCCCATGCGCTCGATCGCAACCGTCACCCGTCGCGCGGCGCCTGCATAGTCGTCGCTCTGCCACAGCCGGCCATCCTCAAGGGTGGCCAGCTTGTTCGGCGGCACCACCCTGCCAGCGCCAGTGTTCTCTACACTGACCTGCAGCGGCGTGCCAGGCGGCACCGAGAGGTGCAGATCCCCCGCGCCGCCCAGGCGCTGTACGATGCGTACGTTGGCATCGTCGCCCAGGCGAATCTGTACGTCACCCGAGCCCATCGTCAACTCGTAATCGCCCTCGGCGCGTGCCAGCACGTCGAGCGTCACATCGCCCGATCCCCCTTTGTATGAGAGGTCATACGCGCCCCCTGGCAGCAGCGCATCAACCTCGCCGGCCCCCCCACGCAGACCGAGCCGCTGCAGCATGGCAGACGTCAGGTCCATCGCGAGATCGCCCGAACTCATCTCGATGTCCAGAGCGATAGGCACTCGCCTCGTCAACGAGACCCTCCAACGGTGGCCGCTCGCTATGGAGCCTAGGCTAAAGCTGGTGGTGTCGGCGCTCAACGAAACGCTGCGTTCGGCCTCGCCCAGCGTGCTGAACCGCACCTGGCCCGTATGATCTATGGTCGCCTCGAGCAGATTGTCGCTGTCTCTGGGCAGAGCGTCGATCTCGGTGTCATAGTGTCGCAATTTGAGCGCAACGTCGGCGCGCTCGGCACCGGCCAGCGGTTCAACATAGTGGTCGCGCTGCACATCTGCCGGAGATGCATTGATATGCAACCCACCAATAGAGAATGCTTCGGTGGCTGACGTAGGCACTCGCCCAGTGTACATCAACCAAACCACCACGCCGACGAGCATTAATCCCAACAGACCGCCCACGGCCGGCCGACGCCGTGAAAAGATGAGGTCGAGGCCACCCAACACCAGCAACAGCGGCCAAAGGCTCAGCAGGCCCCAGAGGTTCTCGCTCGGCAGGTGCCCATAGTTCACCAGTAGCGCCACCACACCGATGCCGATGAGCACCACTGGCCAAAAGAACGAGCCATCCCTTATCGTCCGTTCGTGGTCGTCGTATTGCGTCATGGTTCTACCCTCTGTGTGCGTAGCTTATCTGGAGCCGATGCGTTTGATCTGCCCGACACCCAAGACTCGTTGTTCGAGCTTGGGGTCACCATGGTAGCGAATGCTGCCGACGCCGTAGATCCGCGCATCCAGGTGCTCCTGGACGCTTACGATCGCGTCACCCGCGCCGGCGATCTCGATGCGTGCGCGCA
>JAAYDS010000269.1 GCA_012729155.1 Chloroflexota bacterium
GGATGTCGCGCAGGCGCCACTCGAGGCGCGCAAAGCCATAAGCGGCGATGGCCGATGAGACGACCGTGCCCACGGTCGCCGGAATGGCGTACTTGATCACGGTGTTGTACAGCCACAGGTTAAAGGGCCAGGCCGTCCATGACTCGTAGAAATTCTGCCACAGCGCCGGGCGAGGGATCCAGATGGGCGGCACGCTAAAGACCTGAGACGAGTCCTTAAGGGCCGACGAGAACATCCAGATGAATGGCAGCATAAAGGTCACTGCCAGTACGATCAATAGCAGATACTTGAGGATCTCTGAGAGCCAGCCCAGTGGGCCCAGACGAGCCCAGTAAGCAGCCTGCTCGTTGGTGATGGCTCTTTTGCGGGTGGTGACGCTTGTTGCCATGATGGTACCTCGCTCTCGTCTACTTGCCTTCGTAGTACACCCAGCGCCCCGTCGACTTGAACAGGATGCCGGTAAAGGCCACCACGATCACGAACAGCACCCAGGCTAGCGCGCAGGCCTTGCCCATACGCATGTATGAGAAAGCATTGCGGTACAGGTTGAGAGCATAGAACTCGGTGGACTGATTGGGGCCACCTTGGGTTAGCAGCCACGGCAGCGTAAACGTCTGCCAGCCGCCGATAAAGGCCATTACCAGGTTGAAGAAGATGACCGGGCTGCACAGAGGAATGGTGATGTTCCACCAGCGGCGAAATGCGCCAGCGCCGTCGACGGTGGCAGCCTCGTACAACGACCGCGGCACGTCCTGTAGTGTTGCCAGGAAGATCACCATCGCGCTACCTTGCGACCACATGTGGATCAACAGCAGGCTTGGCTTGGCATAGGCCGGGTTCGATAAGAAGGGGATCGACTCAAAGCCGATGGCTCGCAGTGTCGAGTTGATGGCGCCATAGTTGATGTTCAGCAGGAACTGCCACACGATAGCCACGACAAACTGGGGCACGATAGACGGGAAGAAGAAGATGGCACGGTAGACCGAACGCCCCAGAATCTGTGTGTTGAGCAACGTCGCCATCGCAAAGGCAGAGATGACGCCGGCTGGCGAGCTGAAGCCAACCCACCAAAGCGTTTGCTTGAGCACTACCAAAAAGTCACGGTCGGCGGGCAGCCGAGTATAGTTCAGGAGGCCGATGAATACCGGCGGCTGCATGAGGTCATAGCGTGTAAGGCTATAGTAGAGGGATGATACCAGCGGATAGAGGGTGAACAGCAAGAACCCAAGCGACCACGGCGAGGTGAACAACAGCCCGAGTAGCTCGTGGCGCCACCCCAGCGCCGAGATCTTTTGTTTGCGCGTTGCTACAGCCATCTGTACACTCCTTGTCACATGCGGTTTCGCACTCTGATGCCCGGCAGAGAGCAGACGCCCTCTGCCGGGCTCATCGCCTCGATGGTTGGCTAGCCGGCTATTGCGGTGGCCATTGGTCCTTCCAGCCAGATTCCTCCCACTCGGTCTCCACATCCTTCTGCCAAGCATCCATGGCCTCTTTGGCCGTCATGGCATCGCGGTATGCTTGCTCACGATACTGGGTGAACTTGGTGCTGATAAAGGTGCGAATCGGAATCACAGCTTCGCCATAGGCGTGGGTGAAATCCTTGGCCGAATCTAGGTAGAATTGCAGGCCCGGGAACTTGGAGCCATCGACATTGGCGACATACTCCTTCACGGCTGGCAACCAGCCGATCTCGTTAAAGATAATGTCACAACATGCCTTTGTCTGCAACCACTCGACAATCGGGAAGGAATGCTGAACGTTGGTGCCTTCTTTGAACATGACGCAGGGGTGCCCGCTGAACACCTGAATCTTGTCGCCCCTGCGGAACTCGGGCATCGGCACCCAGGTGGCGACATTGTACTCGGAGACCTCGGGCTTTTCCTTGAAGGTCTCACCGGGGTGCCAGTAGCCCTCGATGATCATGGCCTGCACCTCAGAGTTAAACGAGCCGCCCCAGGTGCCCTGCCCTTCAACCGAGCGTACACCTTGCAGGTTGTCAGGTCCAAGGAAGCGGTAGAACTCGGAAAAGACGTCGACCGCCTCGACGAACTTTTCGTCGTTTAGGTTGAACGCTCCAGTGGCTTCATCAAAGGGTTTGATGTCCCACATCTCAGCCATGATCCAGCCATCGGCGCTGGCGGTGGCGCCACCCTCGGCGTCGTATGGGTCGAGGCCAAACTGCAGGAGGTTGCCGGCGGCATCGAACTTGGTGAGCGCGCGGTTCCACTCGAAGGTTTCTTCCCAAGTGACGGGCGGATTGTTGATGTCGAGGCCGGCTTCCTCGATCATCCGCTTGTTCATGTTGAGGCCGCGCCGCACATAGCATTCGTGAGCGGGCACGCCATACTGCATGCCTGCCCAGTTCGCGCCCTTCCAGTTCTCTTCAAAGAACATCTCGGGGCTGACCTTGCTGCTCGCGTCGACGTAAGGCATCACATCGAGCAGCTTGCCGCCGATGGCAAAGTCGAGCTGGAAACCAAGGTCGCCCACGTCTGGCGGTGTGCCGGCTGCGACGGCCGTTTTACCAGCATCGCCACCGCGACCAGTGCCAAACTCGATCTCGAGGCCGGACTCCTCCATGGCCTTCCATTCGTCGGTAGCACGAAAGGCCGGTTCACAGGCCTGAATTTGGTTCCAAAAGACATGATATTTGACAAGGACCTTCTCTTTGGCGGCCGGCGCGGCAGGCTGCTCAGCCGGCTTTTCGGCGGGTTTCTCGGCTGGCTGTTCGGGTGCCGGTGCAGGTTGCTCCTGCTTGGGCGCGCAAGCGGCAAGAATGCCACCGGCCGCTAACGAGGTGACTCCATACAGTAGTTGTCGTCGCGTCAGGGTGAACATGTCTGCTCCTCCAGTGAGCACCGCGCGCCAGTCCACGAAGGCTCTACAACAAACCCTCACAGCTGTGATCTGGCCAGCAGCCGGCAGCCTTTGCCAGCCTATGGCGATTATGGAGTAGAAGCACCGCCGTGTCAAGCGCGCGAAGGCGACGAGGAGGCTTTGAGACGAAAGACGTATCTATCGGATAGTCTGTGGACGTGTTTCGCTTGACGGTTGTTAGGTTGATACGAATACCGCTAACGGCACGATGGTCACGGCCATGCCGTGGTCTGTGACGACGCCGTGGGGCTGGGGTGGAGATGCGGCGCAGAGTGCCGTATACTGACCTCATGATGGCCCTGGCTATAGAACAGTCTAAAGGAGTGCATCTATGAGAACCCCGCATCGCATCGCACTGATCGGCACTGGCTTTATTGGCGCGTTCTACCTCAACACGCTGCATCAGCAGCGGGGCCTTGATCGCATCGAACTGGTGTACTCGCGCCGCCCCGAGCGCGCACAAGAGTTTGCCGAGCAGTATGACGTGCCCCGCTGGACCAGCGACCTCGACGCAGCGGTGAACGATCCCGATATCGACGTGGTGTTGGTGGGCGTGCCCAATGACGCCCACCGTGAGGTGGTGCTCAAGGCCGCCGCTGCTGGCAAGAATATCCTCTGCACCAAGCCCTTGGCGCGCACCGCCGCCGAAGCCAAAGAGATGCTCGACGCGGTGGAAAAGGCCGGTGTATGGGCGGGCTATCTTGAGGACCTTGTCTACACGCCCAAGACGCTCAAGGCGCTAGAATCGGTCAGGAATGGCGCTCTTGGCCGTGTGCTCTGGGTGCGTTCTCGTGAGACGCATCCCGGTCCCCATAGCGCCTGGTTCTGGGATATGAAGCGCGCTGGAGGCGGCGCCATTGTTGACATGGGCTGCCATTGTATCGAGATCATCCGGAACTTTGTGGGCAAAGACATCCGCCCCGTCGAGGTGATGTGCTGGACGGACACGCTGGTGCACAAGATCGATGCTGAGGATCACGGCATTGCGCTGATCCGTTTTGAGAACCGCTCGGTGGGCCAGTTCGAGGTGAGTTGGGCCTTTCGTGGCGGAATGGACCTGCGCGACGAGGTATCGGGCACCGAAGGCACCATCTGGATGGACCACTTTTTGCGCACCGGCTTTGAGATGTTTACAGCGGTGGGGCAGGGCGGCTATGTGGCCGAAAAGGCTGAGGCCGAGACGGGCTGGCTGTTCCCCGTCGGCGATGAGGTTGCCGAGCTGGGCTATACGCCCATGTTCCAGGATATGTTCGACGCCATGGATGCGAATACTGCACCCATGGAGACCTTCTATGATGGCTATGTGGTAAACGCTGTGGTAGATGCCTGCTACCGCTCGGCGCAGTCACGTCAATGGGAGCCTGTGCTACTGGACGAGTGGCGTGGTCGCACTATCACCGATGAGGGCGAGGCTCTAGAGGACTATGATGAGGAGCACACCATCGTCAAACGTGAGACATTGCCCGACGGTCGCCACAAGCTAATCCTCCGACACAAAGAGACTGGCGAGATCAACGAGCGCTTTGTCTAGACTGGCAACCTGCCACAGAGGCGGGAAGCATCTCGCCTCTGTGGCAGGTCGTCTGGTGCCGTTCAGTGGATCGCTTGGTGTTAGTTGGCCAGCGAATCCAGCGAAAGTGCGTCGAACGTTGTCGTCAGATCCTGGATCACGCCGGTCTCGGCGGCGCGATAGCCCGACTCGATGATGTCGATGACATGGCGGGCATGCTCAGGTGTGGCGATGGTGGACTTGCCTTCGCGGATCATGTCTACAAGCTGCATCATATCTTCGAACACGTGATTCTCGCCCATCTGGGCGTGCACGCCTAGCACATGCGGCTCATGGTCGCCCTCGCGGACAAAGCCCATTTCTCCCAGTTTGCCTTTGACAATGGCGCCTTCGGTGCCAAAGATGTCGGGCTGTGCCCAATCGCCCACCAGGCCGGTGACGGTGCCATACACAAAGGCGAAAAAGTTGTCGCCAAAGTCCAACAGCAGCAGGGTGTTGTCGTCCATGTCGCACTCTATCTGCTTGCCCTTGAACTCGCGCACCGGTACCACCAGTCCAGATAGCGCCGTTACGCGCTTGGCGGGGCCTACTACGCCGGTAAGGTTATGCAGGGCATACACAGTGACATCGTACTGTGGGCCGCCCCCGGGCCGGCGAAAGTACCAGGTCGGATCGATGTTACGCAGTACATCGCCATGCTGGCGGATTGGCTCGTTGATGTGCCCACCGCCGATGGATGCCCCCGCGGCCGCCCAAGCCAGTGTGCCCAGCTTGCCCTCGAGAATGGCGCGCCGCATGCGCTGGTAACCAGGCATGAGCATCATGCCTGGCGAGGCCACCACTTTGAGCCCTTTGGCCTTGGCCGTGTTGATGATGTCGTCGGCCTCGCACACCCGGGTGGTCATCGTTTTGTTAAAGTGGATGTGCTTGCCCGCTTCGAGCGCCATCATTCCCTGCTCATAATGTAGGCCGATGGGTGAACAGAGCGTCACGGCGTCTACATTGGGGTCGGCCAACAGGTCTTCGTAGCCCACATAGGCTGCTTTGACACCGTACTCTGCTGCTGCCGACTCGGCCCGGCCAGGCACAGGGTCGCACACGGCAGCAAGGTAAACGCGGTCTTGAACATCATCCTGGCTCAGGTGCATCAACGCAGCTCGAATGCCAATCGACCCTGCTCCTACAACGCCCATTCCTACTCGATCTGCCATCTCGTTCACTCCTATGTTTGCTGGCACGCATGTGGCGCACCGTAAGCCCGAGTTTGTCAGGCAATCTGTGGCGCCTCTGGATTCTCGGCAAAGTGACGCAGAATCACCAGCGGGTCAGCCTGGCTTGGGTTGGAGAAGATAACGCCCTCGCTTGCTGCCGCTGCCGTGACAAAGAACTCGTCGTTGGTGAGTTGTCCAAACCGAATCATGGCGGGCGCCTCAGCTGCCCACACGCCGACCCGTCCGTGCCCCTGCACCACCACGGCGCCATAGGGGCCGGCATCGCGCAATGTGACCGATCGACCTGGCAAGATGGTCAGCTCTTGAGCGCTGACATACGGTGAGCCATAGACCACCCAGTTGTTGTGGTATCCCTCGGTCAGCATCTCATCCACAGGGCGCACGGGCCGCGGCGGGCGGTAATAGGTCTCGCGGATGTTGGGCACCGTGTTGGCATCCCAGTCGATCATCGACACGATATAGTCCAGGTCGTGATGTAGCTCGGGCGGCACGTTCTTGACGAGCAGATCCCACGGCGTGGGGGCATCGTTGACCAGCGACTGGAACATGGCAAAGACGTCGCTGGCCCACTGGGGCTCGTAGGTGCACAGGCTGCCCGGTGCATGCAGCAGCCCCGCGGGCACATACCAGCCGGTGCCAGGCTCTAGCCGATAGGCGCTCGAGAGTTCGGTGATGTGGTTCTCACCCTTGTCCCAAATCTCGAGGCAGTGCCGGACTTGTTCACGCGTAGTCCCTGGCTGCAGCCCGAAAAAGGTGTACGGAAAGCGTCCACCATGATTGTTCAGCTGTGCAGGGAAAAAGTACCCCTCGGGCTTGGACTGGGCGCCCACGCGCGCTGCATGCTCAGGGAGTTGATGCAGGTGATGGGGCAGGGCGCCCTGGTTATCAAAGAACTTGGCATACATGGGCCAGGCACGGTGGCGCTCCCACAGAGCAGGCCCCACCGCCAGGGTGTCGAGCTCCTGGATCAGATCGACCAGCAGCACGCGGTCTGGACGCTGAGGGTCGCCGTAGAGGGCATAGCTCAGCCCTTCGTCGGGCGTGGTCAAGGGGCCGTTGTCTGCGCGCGTGGTCGAGGTGAACCAGCGCTCGTCGATGCCTCCACGGTGCGCGCCAAAGGCGTAGTAGTCGTCAGGGTGCAGCTTGAGTCGTCGTCCCGGCACGCAGAACGAGCGCGGCACCCAAGTGGGCGCTAGCCGCAACACACCATGGCCCTGCTCAAACGCGACATGTGACATGCAAGCCTCCAGTAAAGGGGATTCTAGTTGATGCCGAGCGTCTCCTGGCAGTATTTGACGCTGCGCTCGACGTCGAGCCGCTGCTGTACGATCAGAGCCTGTTGATATTCAGGTACGACCTGGTTGCGGTCGACGGTTACCATGGCCCGCAAGTAGGGTGTGCTGGCGCGCACCAGGGCCTCAAAGCGGGCGAACTGCCAGGCGGGCATATCGCCAAAGCCATGCCAATGCTCGGGCTCCAGATAGGGCAGCACCGTGGGCGCGCGCCCGGTTATTATCTCCAAGGTAAGCGCCTTACCAGGGCACAGCGCCTGGTATTGCCTGACCCAACAGTCGATGCCGACATTGCCGTCGCCAAAGGGCACCCATTGGAACGCCGCGCCACGCGTGTGAGCCATGACGTGCGAGTCACGGCCATGGCTCGCGAGCACATAGGGAGCCAGCATCTGCAGGTGCGTGCAGGGGTCCTCCATGGCCCAGATGGCGTTGCCAGGGTCGACGCAGGCGCCCACGAATTCGGGTCCCGCCTCTTCGATGAACGCGACGAGCTCGTGGGCCTGCAGATCGCCGGCGTGGTTCTCGATGGCGAGCTTGACGCCCAGATCAAGGCATTCGGCACGAACGGCGCGGCAGACAGCCAGCATGGCGTCGATGTGTCCGCGCAATGGCAGCTCACTGTAGCGCTCGGCGATGCCGCCCAGCAGGCATCGCAAGATCGGCGAGCCCAACAACACAGCCGCGTGCAACATGTGGCGTAGTTGTTCATCAGCGCATCCCAGTGTGGCATCAAAGGCCGACGAAGTTGGACAGATCGAACCCATGCCGGCCTCTAGAGACAGGCCGAGCTGGTCTGCATGGGCCCTGACCTCGCGCAGGTAGCCGTCATCCTGTTGCTCAAAAGGCTTCAGCTCTGAAAAGTGCACCACGTCCAGGCCGAGATGGGCGGCATAGTCGAGGTGCTGGAAGGCATCCCACCCTTGCGAGCGCACACTGTAGATATCGAGCCCGAGCTTCATGGCTTGCTCCTAGCCGAGGGAAGGCGCAGGGACGCTCTGCAGCGAGCCCGTGTCGGCGGCCTTCAGAATTGCCTCGGCCACTGCCAGGGCCTGATAGCCATCCGCAAAGGTAGCGGCCTCTGGCCCCACGGTGGTTTTGGTTGCAATGGCGTGCAGCAGATGGTGCACTTCGTGCACAAAGGTGTGCTCCCACCCGATGATGTGCCCGTGGGGCCACCAGTTGGCGTACAGCGGATGCTCGTGTTCAGTCACCAGCACCGTGCGCCATCCTTCGGTCAGGGCGTCGTCGGGCTCGCGTAGATAGAGCTCCAGCTCGTTGAGGCGTTCGAGGTTGAAAACGGCCGAGCCGCGCGAGCCATTGATCTCGAAACGGTTGTGGTTCTTGCGCCCAGTGGCCACCTTTGACGCCTCGAGCGTGCCCAACGCTCCCGATGCAAAGCGCACCGTGGCCACGAACTGGTCGTCGGTGGTCACCTGCCGCAGCGTGTTGGGTTCATCGGGCAGAGGGCGCTCGGTGACGTGCACGGCCGTCATCGCGGCGACAGAGGCGATCTCGCCCAGCATAAAGCGGGCCAGATCGATGATGTGCACACCCAGATCGCCCAGGGCGTTGTATCCACCAGAGGCACGATCGTGGCGCCAGGTGAAGGGGCGGGTGGGGTCGTCGCCACCCTCCTGCAAATAGCAGGCACGCAGGCTATAGATGGTCCCGAGTCTGCCTGCGACGATGAGATCACGCAGATAGCGCACGGCAGGCACAAAACGGTAGTTGAACCCGACCATGTGCAGTACGCCGGCAGTCTCGGCGGCGCGCCACATGCGCAGGGCGTCCAGGGCGCTCAGCGCCAGGGGCTTTTCGCAGAACACGTGCTTGCCTGCCTCTGCCGCTGCGATGGTGGGCTCGGCGTGGCTTTCGGCCGAGGCACAGTTATCAAACAGGTCGATGCGCGGATCGTCGACCAGAAAGCGCCAATCGGTATAATAGCCCTCAAAGCCAAAGCGCTGAGCGGCAGTGGCCACGGCATCTGCATGACGTCCGCAGATGGCCACCATGCGGGGCTGCAGCGGCGGCGGCCAGTAGAACAGGGGCAGCCGTTGATAGGCGTTCGAGTGAGCCTTGCCCATGAAGCGATAGCCCAGCATGCCGATGCCAATCTCATGGTCGGCGGGCGGTGTGGGCGCGGAGGTGAACCCCTGCGGCAGCGTAGCCATGCGCGATCCTTGTGTCGTGGGATGTGATGAGAGGTTAGGTGCGAGCGTGTGTACTGTCAAGCGCAGCGCCCGCACCGATGGAAACTGGCCCATGGCGGCCCTTGGCGGGGTGCAGCGAGGGAACGTCTTGTTGCCTGAGTGGGCGGTCTAGTTCCAGAACTTTTGATACGTGACACCGTCTTGTGCATCGCCATAGTAGCGCGGCATGGTGTACCCGAGCTGGTACCCGCGCGCTTCGTAGAAGAGGCGCCCGCGCTCGCTATCCACTGGCGTATCAACATAGATGCCACGCGCGCCATGCGCTCTGGCCCAGCCCTCGGCATGAGATACGAGGGCACTGGCCACGCCTTGACGTCGAGCCGACGGCGCAACGGCCAGGCCCTGCAGCTGCGCCAGCCGATTCCACCCATGTAGCTCGACAAACGCAAACCCCACGACATTGTCGTCAAGCCGCGCGAGATAGACAGCGGCATCCTCGCGCCCGGCATAGGCCTGAGCAGCGGCCTCAAAGGCGGCGATGTAACGTTCATCCCAGCCTGTGGCCGTCAGGATGGTGCGGATACAGTCGAGATCATTGCGCCGGCCTGTCGGGCTGTCGGCGTTTTGATGGTGTGTGATGGTGATGTGGGCATGCCTGTTTGGCATGGCGGGCACTCCTCTTGGTAGCACGATGTGAGTGTAGAAACAGTGGTGCTCGCCCGTCAAGCACAGCCGAGCCGCTAAAACGGCGCCCGATTGACACTGAGAAAGAACCATGCCAGACTCGTGCGCATCATAACAGGAGGGTTGCGCATGCGTTATACGCGTCAGGACTGATCAGCATCGGCCGGGCCGCACGGCGTGCGGCCCCAACAAATGCGAGTTCGGTTGCGCACGCCCTCCGCGTCAGCGCCCTGACAGGCTCTCTGACGGTGGGCGTGGACTATCGCGCTCACCAAAGTAAAGGAGAGTCTCATGTCGCGTCTGAGTCGCTTCTTCGTCTCGCGCTGGGGCGCTGTGGTAACGGGAGCTGTCATCGGCATCCTGGCGGCGCTCCTGGTGCCGCTGGGTAACCCCGGTAACATGGGTATCTGTGTGGTGTGTTTTACCCGCGATGCGGCTGGCGCCCTTGGGTTGCACCGCGCCGCAGTGGTGCAATACATCCGCCCTGAGATCATCGGCTTTGTGCTCGGATCACTACTGGCGGCATTGCTGTACCGTGAGTTCAAGCCGCGTACCGGATCAGCACCAATCGTGCGCTTTTTCCTGGGCATGTTCGCCACAATTGGCGCACTGGTGTTTCTTGGATGCCCATGGCGCGCCTATTTGCGCCTTGCTGGTGGCGACTGGAATGCCATACCAGGCATCATCGGCCTGGTGCTGGGCATCGGTCTCGGCGTGGTGTTTCTCAGGCGTGGCTATAGCTTGGGGCGCACGCATCCGGCGCCCACAGCTTTGGGATGGGTGCTACCGGGCCTGATGGTCGTTCTGTTGATCTTGCGAGTCACAGCGCCTCTATATGGGCGAGATGCCGACGGAAATCCTGCCGGCCCGATCTTTTTCTCACAGACCGGTCCAGGCTCTCAATTCGCACCGCTGTTGGTCTCCCTGGTCATTGGCCTGCTGGTAGGCTTCATGGCGCAGCGCAGCCGCTTCTGCACCGTGGGTGCCGTGCGCGACCTGATCATCGTCGGTGATTCTCACCTGCTAAACGGAGTTCTGGCACTCGTCGTCACGGCCTTTGTCACCAACCTGATCACCGGACGTTTTGTGCCAGGTTGGGAGGGCCAACCGATTGCCCACACCAACTTCCTCTGGAACCTCGCAGGCATGGGGCTGGCCGGGCTGGCATTTACCCTGGCCGGAGGCTGCCCTGGTCGCCAGTTCTTTATGTCGGGAGAAGGTGATGGCGATGCCGGCATGTTTGTGCTGGGCATGTTCTCTGGAGCGGGCATCTCGCACACCTTCAACATGGCCAGTAGCGCCGCCGGTCCGGGTCCGTATGGCCCGCTGGGCGTAGCCGTTGGGGTGGTGTTCTGCGTGCTCATCGGGCTGTTCATGCGTGAGCCTGCACATCGCTAACCAAAAGGAGCTTTACTCCATGAGCAATGAGATTGTTGTCGATGCCAGCGGGCTCTCTTGTCCGCAGCCAGTGCTATTGACGCGTAATGCACTCAAGCAGCACCCCGAACGGATTATCGTCGTGCTCGTTGATTCGGCTGCTTCGCGCGATAACTGCCAGCGAGTCGCTGAGAAAGCAGGCCGGCAGGTGGTCAGCTCTGAGCGACCGGAGGGAGGCTATCGTCTAGATCTCAAACCTTAGGCACCACGTCCCATCCATGGCGCGCCGGGATTACTCCGGCGCGCCAGCAGATTGCCTACGACTGCCAGTGTTGCTAACATGGCCTCACAGCACCACAAGGAGCCACGGCATGAATCGCATCAACTCTCGCGATGGCCTGCCCAACATCATCTACATCATGGCCGATGATCTGGGCTATGGCGATCTGGGCTGCTATGGCGCCACCAAGATAAGGACGCCCCACATCGACGGCATCGCCACAAAGGGCGTGCGCCTGACCGATGCGCACTCGACGTCAGCGGTGTGTACGCCCAGTCGCTATAGCGTGCTTACCGGGCGCTATTGCTGGCGCACGCCGCTCAAGCGCTGGGTGCTGTGGGGGTTTGAGCCGCCGCTTATCGAGCCAGAGCGGCTGACAGTGGCGGGTATGCTGCAGCAGAAAGGCTATGCCACCGCCGCTGTGGGCAAGTGGCATCTGGGCCTCGAGTGGCAGACGCTCAACGGTCGCCCGCCCGAGCCCGACGGCTCTAACGTCGACTATGCTGCACGCATCGGCGGCGGTCCCATTGAGCGTGGCTTTGATGCTTGCTTCTGCATCACCGGTTCGCTCGACATGGCGCCTTACTGTTTCATCCGCAACGACCACGTGGTGGGGCTGCCCACGCTCGAGAAGCGCCCCTACTATCCACAACAGCGCAAGGGCCTGATGGCGCCGGATTGGGATGACGAGCAGGTAGACGTGGCCTTTGCGCGCGAGGCGGTGTCTTTTATCGATCGCCATGTGGCAGCCACACCCGAACGTCCCTTTTTCCTGTACCTGACGCCGTCTGCGCCTCATCGCCCCTGCTTGCCGCCGCCCTTTATGCAGGGTGCGAGTCAGGCGGGGCGTCGGGGCGACATGGTGGCGATGTTCGACTGGGTGGTGGGGCAGGTCGAGGCCGCGTTGCGGCGTAATGGCATCGTCGACGATACGCTGCTGATTATTACCAGCGACAACGGCGCCCGTGCGCGCGACTTTGACGGCGTAGATTATGGACACAAGAGCAACGGCAACCTGCGCGGGCAAAAGGCAGATATCTGGGACGGTGGGCATCGCGAGCCGTTCGTCGCACGCTGGCCAGGGCGCATACCCGCGGGCAGCGTTTGCGACGAGCTGGCCAGCCTGGTCGATCTGTTCGCCACCTGCGCCGAGATCGTTGGCTATGAGCCGCCACCTCATGTCGCCCAAGATAGCTACAGCCTGCTTCCCGCGCTGCGGGGGGTGCCGCAGTGTACACCGATCCGCGAGGCGCTGGTGCACCACTCGGGCGATGGGCTATTTTCCATCCGTCAGGGCCCGTGGAAGCTGATCAAGGGTCTAGGCTCGGGCGGCTTTAGCGAACCGGCGCACGTCGAGCCGGAGCCAGGCGGGCCGTTGGGGCAGCTGCACCACCTCGACGAGGATCTGGCCGAGGCGCATAACCTCTGGAGTGAACGCCCCGACGTGGTCGCTCGGCTCTCGGCGCTGCTGAGGCGCTACTGTAGACAGGGCTACAGCCGCCCTGGAGCAGCGGCCTGACTGTTTTGACCGGGATGCTCACCTGGGGCATCATCAGGTATCTAGTAGGGTAAAGGACAGCGATGCTCAAGTGCTGCATCTGCGGGCGCGAGGTGGAGCGTGCTGCACAGTATGTGTGCGGTGCCTGTCTCCGCCGCTTTGACCTGCCCTTGCTTACAGAGCGCTGGCCTGACTGGGCGCGGGGAGAGCTAGAGCGCGAGCGTCAGCGTCGAGCCTACAATCCCACCTACGGTGTCGATGGGGGACGTTTGGCCTATACGCCCTATCGCCGCGAGGGCGACAACAAGACCTATCGTCGGGCCAACCAGGTGCGTCGCAAGGTGCCGGCCCGCTCGCAACGCCAGGGGGCAGACAATCTGTTCTACAGCCCGGTGAGCGAGTGGCTTTCTGACGATGGCGACTATACTCAGGTGCTCGAGAGCATGCCTGAAGAGCTGCGCGGCAGCCTGCAGGCGGATATCGAGCGTAAGGTGATCTTGCGGGATGCACTGCGATCGCTGCCGGTCGTCTCGCAGAGAGCGCTGCGAGCGACGGTTGAGGGCATGCCGCTGGCAGACATCGCCGCAGCAGAGGGTCTGGCCGAGAAAACGCTGGCGTGGCTGATCGAGTCGGCCAAGGAGCGCCTGCGAGATATTCTCGCACAGAAACTCAATGGCGACGATGGCCAGCGTTTTGTCGAGTGAGCGTACTGGCCTGGCATAAGGACAGCGGGGGCCCGGGCCCCCGCTGTGTGCGTTTCGGATGGTGCCGCTATTCGCAGTGCACCAGTTCCCAATCCTGCATTTCGAACGAGGAGGTCAGCGTCTGAGTCTGGCCGGTCTCGGCGGCGAGATAGCCCAGCTCGATGATCTCAATGACGTGACGGGCGTGCTCGCCGCTCACCACCGGTTTTTTGCCGGTGAGCACGCAGTCGACCATGTGCATGATGTCGGCATACACGTGGCGCTCAGGCAGCTCTTTGTGTACGCCAAACACCCATGGGATGCGCGGGTCGACCTGCTCGACGCGATGGCCGCTTTCGGTGCCCGGTTTTCCGATCACATCGCGACCCCAGACATCCAGCTCGCCGCGGTTGGCCGTGAGGCTCCCAATGCTGCCAGAAATAAAGGGCTGCGCAAAGGGACGCGTTGGTCCACTGGCGCTGTTCGAGCCATAGAGCTCGCAGAAGAGGCCGTCCCCAAAGTCCAGCAGCAGATGGGTGTTATCGTCCATGTCGACGTCGATCACCTCATCCTTAAAGTTGCGCTGCTTTAGGCCGATGCCTGACATGCCGGTGACGCGCTTCACCGAGCCAAATATGGCGGTGATACGGTGCAGGGCGTAGACCGCCATATCGTACATAGGGCCGCCACCGGGGCGTTTGTAGTACCAGGTGGGGTTGACGTTCGACAACACGTCGTTACCCGAACGGAACTGCTCAAACTCGTGGCCGCCGCCAGAGGTGCCGATCTGAGAGTAGTAAATGTGCCCCAACTCGCCCGACTGGACGATCTCGCGGATGCGCGTATTGCTGGGGTGCAGGCCATTGCCTGGCGAGGCCACCACGACCAGGCCCTTTTTCTTCGCCGCAGCGATGACCTCGTCGGCCTCGGCCTTGGTGGTGGTCATCGTTTTGTTGATGTGCAGGTGCTTACCGGCCTCGATGGCCTTCATCGCCTGCTCATAGTGGAGCCCGATGGGCGAGGCGAGGACCACCGCATCGATGTCTGACGCAAGCAGGTCGTCATAGTCCTCAAAGGCCATCTCAGCGTTGAACTTTTCCTTCGACGCCTCTGCCCGCCCGGGCACAACGTCCATCACGGCAGCCAGCTTGGCCCAGGGGTGGATGTCTTCTTGTGCCAGGTGGGGCAGCAAGCCGCGTTGCGATACGCTACCACAGCCTGCGAGGCCGATCCTAACGATACTCATAGCGAAACCTCCCTGTCTGAGTCGCGTCTGGTGTATGCGACGCGTAACACCTGGTACTGTAGCGCATGTGATGGAACCATGTCAACGCCTGCGAGCGCCGAGATCAGCCACGAGCGATGGCGCTGAGGGCTCTCAGGGTGGCATCGATCTCTGCTGGTGTAGTGGCCAAGCCAGGCGCCAGGCGTACGGTCCCCTCTGGAAAGGTGCCGATGGTGCGGTGGGTAGCGGGCGAGCAGTGCAGCCCCACGCGTGTTAGGATCTCGAACTCGTCGTCGAGACGCCATCCAACCTCAGACACGCTCTTGCCCGCCAGGGTGACCGAAACCGTGGCGGTGCGCGCCGCGGGCGAGCCAGGCCCATAGATCTGCACTCCGGGAATGGTCGTCAGCCCGGCGCATAGCTGTGCAGTCAGCGCCATTTCGTCGCTGCGAATGGCGGCGATGCCGTGCGCCATCACATGCCGTATGCCAGCCGCCAGCCCCGCAATGCCCACACCGTTGGGCGTGCCAACCTCGAACTTGTCGGGCAAGATCTCGGGCTGCTGTTCGCGCTCGCTGCGGCTACCTGTGCCGCCAGCGAATACGGGGCGCATGGCGTCCACATCTACCCGTTCGCCCAGGATCAGCCCGCCGGTGCCTGGGGGGCCGTGCAGGCCCTTGTGGCCGGTAAAGGCGAACAGGTCGACATCCAGCGTCTTCAGGTCGATGGGCAGCACGCCAGCGGTTTGGGCAGCATCGAGCATAAAGAGCGCACCGGCATGGTGCGAGATGGCAGCGATATCGGCCGCCGGCAGGATGGTGCCCACGACGTTGCTGGCGTGATTGGCCACCACTAGCCGGGTGCCAGGCGTGACTAGACGCCGCAACGCATCCAGGTCAATTCCACCGGTTGGGTCGCATGGAGCAACCACCAAGTCGAGTCCCGTCTTGGCCAACTCGCGCAGCGGGCGCATCACCGAGTTATGCTCGATGCCGGTAGTGACCACCCGGTCGCCGGGCTGCAGCAGAGCCTGCAGGCCGACGTTGAGCGCATAGGTGACGTTAGGGGTAAAGATCACTCGCAGCGGGTCACCACTGCCAAAACACTCGGCTGCCGCCTCGCGCGCCTCGTTGATTACCCTGCCGGCAGCGATGGATAGGCGGTGGCCCGAGCGCCCTGGATTTCCGCCAGCGCGCTCCAGAAAGTCGACCATCGCTTTGAGCACCTCTGGCGGCTTTGGCCATGAGGTGGCGGCATAGTCCAGGTAGATCATCGGCAACGCTCCTTGCGGTGTTGTGATGTGATGGCGTCTCGTCAAGGCGGCGACTATTCGCGGGCGGTCTCACGGAAAACGAGCCCGATGACCAGGCAGCACGCCAGGCCGATGAGTACGCTGGCCGGGCCGCGCGGCGTCGGGCCGCTGGCGTAGCTGGTGATCTCGAGATTGTGTGCCATGGCTGCGCCCACCAGCATGCCCAGTACGAACACCCCGGCATCGGCGTCGCCTTCTCCTGTCAAGAACAGCTGTCGCCCCGGGCAGCCACCGGCCAACGTTACCGCGAGGCCCGTCAGTACCATCGCCATGGCGTTCCAGACAAAGCTGGTGTGCGCCTCTGGCTGCCCTTCAAAGCCCGGGTGGAATTGGCCCGTCAGCAGGTTGGTTACAAAGGCCGCCAGAACCAGCGCAATCAAGCCGCCGAGCAGGTGTGCGTCGCGCATCAGGATAAAATCGCGCACAGCAGCCATGGTGCAGAATCGCGTACGCTGCGCCAGGAGGCCGATGATCAGCCCCAAAGCCAGTGAGATCGCCAGTGGCGCGTGTACGCTGCCCAGGCCGGTGGCGCATCCCAGAATGCGCCCAGAGATGCTGTCGGCCAGACCTTCCAGTTGTGCACCTCTCCAATTGGGCGCAGCGATGCGTATGCCGAGCAAAGCCACCATGATAGCTGGGAGCAGGTACCCCACTGCTATCGGAGCTGGACGGCTGCGGCCCAGGTCGAATCCGCGGCGTAAGAGCACTGTGCCCAAGGCGATGCCTCCGATCAGGCCGGCGATGCCTGCGATGGCGTTCCAATCGCCCCCGGCTAAGCGTAGATAGGCGCGCCATGGGCAGCCGATGAACACCAACGCTCCAATGCTGGAGAATAGGCCCAGGAAGAAGCGTGCCAGCGGCGCCGAACCCGTGCGCGGTTTGAACTCGCCAAAGATGAGTGCCGCCATCATGGCGCCCAGTACAAAGCCGATGATCTCTGGCCGAATGTGGTGTGGCTTGGGGATTTGCTGCAGACCTACCCCTGCAGCAATGTCACTCATAAAGCACGAGACGCAGATGCCCATGTTACCGGGGTTGCCCAGAGGCACCAACAGGGCGGCCAGTGTGCCAATGATGGCGCCAGCCAGGATGGTACCCTTACGCGAAGTGAACCACTTGGCGAAACGTGACATCAGGCACTCCTATGGGCATGGCTGTGTGTCGCCGGGTCAGCACAGGCATCACCGGGCTGGCAGCACATCATATGTTGCACCCTTCGAGCAATAGGGTGAGGCGGGTGTTCTGGCATTCTGCCAACAGGGCCAGTATGGTGCCCCTAACATGGGGTGTCAAAGATGCGCCAGACCCGTGGTGATGCTATCGATATGGGTTGTGAAAGCCGCTTCACATTTTGATGGCTTCTGAGCCGTCGCTAGAATAGGCCGCGTCGCAACACTGCGCCCGGGCAGCCCCGCTGCGGGCTCTGCCCGATGCGCTGATCTCGCGACGGGGAGGAGCGATCATGCTATGTGTACAGCACGTTTCCAGGCGCTACGGCGAGGTTGTCGCACTCGATGATGTGAGCTTTACGGTAGGCGATGGGCAGATCGTGGGGTTGTTGGGGCATAATGGCGCCGGCAAGACCACGGCCATCAAGATCATCACCGGTTACCTGCAGCCCGATACGGGTTCAGTTGTCATCAATGACATCGACGTCGTCAGGAACACGCGCGAGGCCCAGTCACTGCTCGGGTATCTGCCCGAGAGCGCTCCGCTCTATCCCGAGCTCTCTGTGCAGGCCTATCTTACTATGATGGCCGAGCTCCGCGGCATCTCGCGCGACGACCTGGGAGAGTGCCTCGCCGAAGCGGTGTGGGATACCGCGTTGCAGGATCATCTAGCACGCCCCATCGGGCACCTGAGCAAGGGCATGCGGCAGCGAGTCGGCCTCGCGCAGGCCATCGTACATCGGCCCAAGCTGCTCATCCTCGACGAGCCCAGTATCGGTCTCGACCCTACGCAGATCATCGAGATGCGTCGCCTCATCAAGCGTCTGGCGCAGCGCAGCACGGTGCTTTTCTCAACCCACATCCTGTCTGAAGTCGAGGCGTTGTGCGACCGCGTGGTGATCATGGCTAACGGGCGCATCCGTGCCGATGCCACTCTGGATGAGCTGGCCGCAGCTGGAGGCACCCTGCTCACCCTCGAGCACGAGATCCCCGAGGCGCTGGCCATCCTACAGGGCCTGCCGGGCGTCGCTGATGTTGATCGCACCGCGCTGCCCGATGGCGCGGTCGCTTTTACCGTGACGCCCCTCAAGCCCGATGAGCCGCTGGGATCGGCGCTATTCAGGTGTGCAGCGACGCACGGCTGGCCGGTGCGCGAACTGCGCCGAGAGGCCCGCAGTCTCGAGAGCGTCTTTGCCGAGCTATCGATGGCTCGCCCCGATGACGAGGAGGTAGCTTAGCATGCACCGAACACTGACCATCGCGCGCAAAGAGCTGCGCATCTATTTGAGTTCGGCCACTGCCCTCGTGTTCATGGGCGCCTTTTTGTTGCTCACGCTGTTCGTCTTTTTCTGGGTCGATGCTTTCTGGTCGCGTGGGCTGGCGGATGTGCGGCCTCTTTTCAGCCGCATGCCGCTCTTACTGCTGGTGTTGGTTTCTGCGTTGACAATGCGGCAATGGAGCGAAGAGCAGCGTTCGGGCACTCAGGAGATACTGCTTACGCTGCCGGTGCGCCGCGTCGAACTCGTGCTGGGCAAGCTGCTCGCCGTTGTGGCGCTGGTAGCCCTCACGCTGCTGTTGACGCTGTTTCTCCCCATCAGCATCTCGTTTCTCGGCAACCAGGACTGGGGGCCCGTGGTGGGCGGCTATTCGGCAGCCCTGTTGCTGGCCAGCGCCTATGGCGCCATCGGGCTGCTGGTGTCATCTCGTACCGATAACCAGATCGTGGCCTTTGTTATTTCGATGCTGCTCTGTGGCGCATTCTACATCATCGGCGCACCAGACGTGTCTCATCTGGGTGGCCGCTGGGGTGAGCTGTTGAGTGCCCTGAGCACCAGCCGGCGCTTTGAGAGTATCCAGCGGGGCGTCATCGACCTGCGTGACCTGATCTACTATCTCACTCTTACCGGCGTCTTTGTCGCGGCCAACGTGCTTTCGCTCCACGCCAAAACCTGGTCGCAGAGCGCTGATCACAAAGGACCACGCCGCGGCGTCGAGCAGACGGCGATGCTGGTGATGGCCAATCTCGTTCTGCTCAACGTCTGGTTAGCGCCGCTGAACGGACTGAGGTGGGACCTGACGCAGCAGCGCGAATTCACCCTTTCCAGCACCACGCGAACCCTGCTGCAGGGCCTCGATGAGCCGCTTGAGATCAGCGCCTTTGTTTCGGAACGCACCCATCCGCTGCTTGCTCCGCTCAGGCCGCAGTTGGAGGATATGCTGCACGAGTATGGTGTGGCTGGTGGCAGGCGAGTGCGCATACAGGTGCTCGACCCAGCGTCGAACGCCGATGCCGAGGCAGACGCCACCAACACCTACGGCATCCGCGCGACACCGTTTCAGGTGGCAGGTCGCAACGAGACCAGCATCATCAACGCCTATTTCGACGTGGTTGTGCGCTATGGCGATCAGATCGAGACGCTTGGCTTTGAAGACCTCGTTGAGGTGACCGGCGGCCCTGATGGCAGCGTCGAGGTGCGTCTCGATAATCTCGAATATCAGTTGACCGGCGCGGCACGCCGAGCCGTATACGGCTTTCAGAGCGTGTCAACGGCGTTGGCCGCGCTCACCTCGCCGGCCGAGCTGACGCTCTATGTCACGCCGAGCACGCTGCCAGACTGGCTTCTAGAGGCGCCCAACACCATCGAGCGGGTTGTCGCTGAGGTCGCTGGAGGTTCGCCGAATCTGATCTATCGCGTGGTCGATCTCGACGCCGCTGATGCAGATGTATCAACGGAGGAATTGTACGAGCAGTACGGCATGCAACCCGTCAGGGCCTCGCTCTTTACTGCCGATGCCTTTTACCTGCACCTGGTGCTGCAGTCGGGCGACAGTGTGCAGATCATCTACCCTGGCGGAGACTATGCCGAGAGCGAGGTGCGCACGACCATCGAGAGCGCCATCAAGCGTAGTGCTCCCGGGTTTCTGCAGGTGGTGGGCCTTTGGACGCCCACAGCCAACACCGAGCTGTTAGGGCAACAGCCTAACAGTCTGAGCACCTACTATGAGCTCGAAGATGCTCTGATGGCCGAATACCAGGTGCGCCACATCGATCTGTCGACAGGGCAGGTGGCTGGCGATGTGGATGTACTGCTGCTCATCGCACCTCAGGGCCTGAGTGAGGTCGAACGCTTTGCCGTTGACCAGTATCTGATGCGCGGTGGCGCCGTGGTGGCGGCAGCTGGCAATTATGGCATCTCTATCGATCCAGTGCAGGGGGGGCTGGCCCTGCAGTCATTGGAGGCTGGCCTACGCGAGCTACTGTTGAACTATGGCATCGATGTGCAACAGGCGCTGGTGCTCGACCGGCAGAATGAACCCTTCCCTGTCACCGTTAACCGCCAGGTCGGGCAATATACAGTTCGCGAGCTGCAGGCGATGGACTATCCATTCTTTGTTGACGTGCGTAGCGATGGGATGACGGTCAATCATCCCGCGGTCAGTGGTCTGTCTGCCGTCACGCTAAATTGGGCCTCACCCGTGATGATCGATGCCGAGGCCAACGCGGGGCGCAAAGTCACCGCGTTGTTGCGCTCTAGCGAGCAGTCCTGGCTGCAGACCGAAACCAACATCAACCCCAACTATGATCTCTACCCCGAGACGGGTTTTCGCGTCGCCGAGCAGCCCCAGGCCTATGATCTGGCCGTGGCTGTGACGGGGGTCTTTGGCAGCGCTTTTGCCGCCACAGGGGCGCCGGCTCAAGAAGACGGCTCAATGCCCGATGCCGCCTTGGTAGAGACCTCGCCTGACACAGCGCGGCTGGTGGTGCTGGGGAGCGCCGAGTTCGCAAATGACACGGTGTTCGCCATCTCGGCACAGCTCGCCGCCGATCGCCACCTAAACAGCATCCAGTTGGTGCAGAATGCCATCGCTTGGTGTGTCGACGATGAAGAGATGCTGCAGATTCGTAGCCGTGGCAGTGCCACACGTCTGTTAGCGGCGCTTTCGCCGCAAGGGCAGCGTCTGTGGGAGGGGCTCAACTACGGGGTGGTGCTGGCGGGTCTGTTGGCCATTGGGGTGACGTGGCGGGCGCGCCTGTGCCACGAAGAACCTCTGCCGTTGCCAGCCAGAACGGGCGATGCGCCGAATCAAACACAAGGAGGCCAGGCGTCGTGAACACGCTCATCCACAGGGTGCTGTTGGGCGTGCTGGTGCTGCAGATCATCCTGGCGGCCCTGCTGTGGTGGCCGCGCAGTGGTGAGATGGCAGCCGAGCCGCTGCTTGACATCGCCGATGCGAGCGCAGTTGTCGCCATGCGCGTAAGCGATGCGGCTGGCAGCGAGGTGCGCCTTGCGCGCATCGAAACTGGCTGGGCTCTGCCTGAGGCCGATGACTACCCC
>JAAYDS010000032.1 GCA_012729155.1 Chloroflexota bacterium
AAAGAAAACAGACCGCCATGCCAGCGGTCTGTGCGCATCACGCTTCCCTACGCTGGCATTACCCAGTTCAGGTGAAGGGGTCGATGGCTGTTGCCATCCTCTCAGCCCACGAGGAGCTCCCCCAGCATCTAGCTCTATAATACACCGCTGCGCGGGTCGATGCAAACGTCGCGCTGCCATCTGTTCAGTGTGTTCAACAACCACTGCCCTGCTGTTGACAGTCTGTCAGCCACTCTGTTAGTATGGCACCATAACATGTACAGCAAAAGCGGAGCGTCATAGAGTGGTGAACGAGATGAACATGTTGTCACTCTGGGGCGAAATGCCGCAAAAAGGGGGCGCGATGGATCGGGCGATGCAGTTGCGACCACAATATGCCAAGATCAAGGTGATCGGCGTGGGCGGCGGTGGCTGCAACGCCGTCGACCGCATGATCGAGGCGGGCGTGGACGGCGTCGAGTTTGTCGCCGTGAACACCGATGGCATGGCGTTGACGCACTCTTCGGCGCAGGTCAAGCTGGTGATCGGCGAAGACGGGCGTGGCGCTGGTGGGCGCCCTGAAGTGGGGCGCAGCGCTGCCGAGAAGAGCCGCGAGGAGATCCGCGCGCAACTCGAGGGAGCCGATATGGTCTTTGTGGCCTCTGGCCTGGGCGGTGGCACGGGCACAGGCGCAGCGCCGATTGTAGCCTCTTTGGCGCGCGAGCTCGGGGCGCTCACGGTGAGCATTGTGACTATGCCTTTTGGCTTTGAAGGGGAGCATCGCATGCGTCTGGCCAAAGAAGGGCTCGCCGCTCTGAAGAAGGAGAGCGATACGCTCATCCAGATCCAGAACGACCGCCTCAAGAGCCTGGTAGACCCCAAAGCGCCCTTTAAGCAGGCCTTTATGGTGGCCGACGAGATGCTCCGGCAGGGCATTCAGGGCATCAGTGACCTGATCACCATGGTGGGGCTCATCAACACCGACTTTGCTGATGTGAGCGCCGTGATGCGCAATGGCGGCACCGCCATGATGACCATCGGCATCGGTGAGGGCGAGGACCGTGCAGCCACGGCTGCGCGTCAGGCCGTAACCAGCCCCTTGCTCAATCTGACGCTGACCGACGCCAAGGGCGTGTTGTTCAATGTCAAGGGTGGCGACGATCTTGGCCTCTTTGAGGCATCCGAGGCCGCCGAGATCATCCGCAAGACCGCCGCGCCAGACGCCAACATCATCTTTGGCGCCATGGTCGATCCGGCCATGAGGGATGCTGTTCAGATCACGCTGATCGCCACTGGCTTTGGCGTGGAGGGCGGCGAAAGCGAGCCAGCAACTCGATCTCAGGCCACGCCACCTGCCACCACAGACACGGAGCCGCCTGCTGGCTGGCCTGGCGGTGTGGTGTTCGACGACCCCGATGTGGACATCCCACCATTTCTACGCAAGTGATGTTGTTTGGGGCGGGCTGGGCGCCACGAAGGTTATGCGCCCAGCCTGCTCTGCACTAGTCCTCGGCAGCGGCTTTGGCCGCGAACCACTCGATGGCCAGTAGATAGCCCTGCCAGCCCAGCCCCACAATCTGCCCCTGACAGACCGGCGCCGTCACCGAAGTGTGTCTGAAGGCCTCGCGAGCGTGGATGTTGGACAGGTGTACTTCGATGGTAGGTAGGGCGATGCTGGCCAGCGCATCGCGCAGGGCATACGAGTAATGTGTGAGCGCCCCCGGGTTGATGATGACGCCGTCGGCCCATGCGCGGGCCTCATGCAGTGCGTCGATCAGCGCTCCTTCGTGGTTCGATTGCCAACAGTGTATCTCGATGCCTAACTGCTCGGCGTGTGCCGTGGCGCGCGCGACAATGCCCTCGAGCGTGTCATGGCCATACACGTCTGGCTCGCGCATGCCCAGCAAGTTCAGGTTGGGGCCGTTGAGCATGAGTAACTTCATTGGCAGGCCTCCAGGGTCTCAGTCAAGAGCGCTGTAGAGACGTCGTCTTGCACGATGACGCGCCCCACATCCTCGATCAGCACCAGGCGGAGCCGGTCGGCGATGCGTTTCTTGTCGTGTTGCATGGCATCGATGACAGCGTCGGGGGCGCATCCGTGGCGAGTGGGCAGCCCATTCGCAGCCAGCGCCGCAATGAGGCGATCTCGCGTGGCGGCAGAGCAGAGTCTCATACGCGCCGAAAGATCGGCCGCCGCCGCCATCCCCTGGCTCACCGCCAACCCGTGCGGCAGGGCGTAGTCGGCCAACACCTCAAAGGCGTGCGCAAAGGTGTGGCCCAGATTGAGCACGGCGCGCCTGCCCTGTTCGAAGGGGTCTTGTTCGACGATGTCGATCTTGACCTGCAGCGCCCGCTTGAGCAGCCAGCGCAGGTCGGGCCACTCACCGCCAGCTGCCAGACGGTCGAACAGCGCAGCGTCGCCGATGAGGCCATGTTTGATGATCTCGGCAAGCCCTGCGAGCAGCGCCTCGCGAGGCAGTGTCTGTAGGAATGCGGGGTCGAGCAGCACCAACTCGGCCTGCTTAAAGGCCCCTACCAGATTCTTGCCTTGTGGCAAGTCGACCGCCACTTTGCCGCCGACGCTGGCATCGATCATTGCGAGAAGCGTGGTGGGCACCTGTGCCAGCCGCACGCCACGCAGATAGGTGGCCGCCGCAAAGCCCGCCATGTCGGTGGTAACGCCGCCACCCAGGGCCACCACCAGCCCTTGGCGGTCTAGCCTGGCACTCAGCAGGCCATCGTACAGCTCTCGCACCGTATCCAGGCGTTTGTGCTCCTCGCCCGAGGGTATCGTGATCAGCGACCATGGCATCTTGTCGAGCCCTGCAGCGATGCGTTCGCCATGCAAACGCCAGACAGCCTCATCGGCGATGACGGCGATGCCGCTGGGTCCGATCTCGCTCTGAATAAGCGCGCCCAGGTGAGCTGCACCGTCCGGATAGATGTGCACGCGATAGCTGCCAGCCGGCGTGCGCACCACGAGCGCCTCGGGCGACGCCTGGTAGAGCGCGATCACAGTCTCGATCACTTGCTCGAGGGTGAGGCGGGTGGTGTCGACGTGATAGTCAATGCGCCCGTAGGCCTCCTGGCGGGCCTCCAGCAGTGCCTGAACACCACGCTCGGGAGCATCGCCACGCAGCAACGGGCGACCAGGGTCGCCGCCGATGCGCTGCACGATCTCCTCAGGAGCGCAATCCAGACAGACAAGCATGCCCGAAGACGCCAATGCCTGGCGGTTGTGCTCATCTACCAGGGCGCCGCCGCCTGTGGCAATGACCAGACTGCTCTGCTGCGCCAGCTCCAGGCACAAAGCGCGCTCAAGGGCACGAAAGGCAGCTTCACCCAGCTGCTCAAAGATATCGGGAATCCTCTTGCCCATGCGCTGTACGATCACCTGATCCATGTCTACGAACTCTAGGCCCAGCCGAGCGGCGATGGCCTTGCCAACCGTGCTCTTGCCCGTGCCCATAAAGCCGGTCAGTACGAGGTTACGATCGTTCATCGCCGGCCCCCAGACGTCGTTGCAGTGCAGTCAGGCTATCGCCGCCATAGCGTTCAAGGAACGCCTCGGCCAACGTTAGTGCCACCATCGCCTCGCCCACCACGGCGGCGGCCGGCACGGCACAGCCGTCAGAGCGCTGGTATTCCGTCTCGACGGACTGCCCGCTGCCCAGATCGATCGTTGGTTGGGGGGCCATCGTTGTGGGTATTGGCTTCATCGCCGCAGTGATCAGGAGTGGCTCACCGTTGGTCATGCCCCCTTCGAGGCCACCAGCGCGGTTGGTGCGGCGCTGCGGGCCTCCATCGCCAGGATAGAGCGCGTCGTGCACGGCTGTGCCGTGCAGTCGAGCGTTGGCAAAGGCTGGGCCGATCTCGACGCCTTTGACGGCCTGAATACTCATCACCGCGGCGGCCAAGCGGGCATCGAGGCGGCGATCCCACTGGGCATGGCTGCCCAGACCCACCGGCAGGCCCCATGCCACGACGTCGAACAGCCCACCCAACGAGTCGCCGGCGACCTGTGCAGCGTCAATAGCGGCGCGCATGCGCTCTGCAGAGGCTTTGTCGGGGCAAGATACGCTAGATGTCAAGGCGAGAGATACCCGTTCGGGCAGCGGCAACGGCTCTACATCGGCGCGCACCGGGCCGATGGCGCGTACATAGCTACCCACTCGCACGCCCAGGTTGGCGAGCAGTTTGACGGCCACGGCGCCTGCCGCCACCCGCGCTGCCGTTTCACGGGCGCTGGCGCGCTCGGCTACCAGTCTCAAGTCGTCTAGATCGTACTTTATCGCGCCGGCCAGGTCAGCATGGCCGGGCCGTGGGCGGCGCCAGGGCGGTACCTCGCGGTCGCGCCAGTTGGCATAGTCACGGTTGGGAACCAGCAGTGCCAGTGGGGCGCCGATGGTGTTGCCGTCGATCACACCTGCGAGGATCTCGACATGGTCTTGCTCGATCTGTTGCCGTTTGCCGCGGCCATAGCCTTGCTGACGACGAGCCAGCATGGGGTCCAGATCGTCGGCGGCCAGAGGCAATCCTGCGGGAATGCCATCGAGCAAGGCCACCAGACCTGGACCGTGAGACTCACCCGCGGTCATGAAGCGTAGCATGTTCATCTCCTCTCAGCGCGTGCTCGCAGGCGCCCAACATGATCTCGATAGGGGGCTCAATGCCCGTCCACAGGGCGAACGATGCCGCCCCCTGATGCACCAGCATGCGCAGCCCGTTGGCCGCACGGGCACCGGCCGCTCGCGCGGTGGCCATCAGGCGCGTTTCACATGGGTTATAGATGAGGTCATATGCCAGGGCATGGGGCGGAAAGGGCGCGTCATCGGGCCAGGGCGAGGCGTTAACCTGTGGCCACATGCCCACGTTGGTGGCATTGACCACCAGATCGGGCGATGGGCCGGCAGACACCGCTGCAGCATCCAGCGGTCCCGCGCTGAGCCGGGAGGCTCGCACCTGCAGAGCAAGTTCGGCCACCAGAGAACGGGCTCGCTCGGGCGTGCGGTTGAGGACCGCGATGGAGGCGCCACTCTCTGCCAGGGCGTAACACACAGCCCGGGCGGCGCCGCCGGCGCCAAGCACCAGCGCATGGGCGCCCCGCGGGTCCATGCCCTCGTCGTGCAATGCCCTTACAAAGCCCTGGGCGTCCGTGTTATCTCCGAGGGTGCGGCCTGACTCGAACAGGATGGTGTTGACCGCCCGTATCGCCCGCGCGGCTGGTGTGAGCTCATCGACCAGAGACAAGAGGGCCTGCTTGTGGGGGACGGTGGCGTTGAGGCCGCGCAGCCCCAGGGCGCGTGCCCCCGCCAGCGCCGTAGCGATGGCATCTGGACGTACGGCAAATGGTAGATAGCACCATGGCAGCCCCAGCGCTCGGAAAGCGGCATTGTGCATAGGCGGTGAGATGCTGTGCTCCACTGGCCAGCCAAATAGGCCCACGAGCTGAGTATGGCCATTGATGAGCACGGCCGAGTCGCTGGTGGGCATCAGGTTGTCCTTTCCGCGAGAGACAGCAACAGCGGCGCAAAGCCAGGAAATGAATCTTCTATGCACTCTGCGCCGACGATGGTCGTCTCTCCACGGGCGATGAGCGCTCCAACCGCCAGTGTCATTGCCACGCGATGGTCACCAAAGCTGTCGATGGTTCTACCGCTCAAAGGCGTTGGCCCCTCGATGACAAAGCCATCGGGGGTGGGCTCGATGTGTGCGCCCAGGCCACGCAGCGCAGCCACAGTGGTGTGGATGCGGTCTGTCTCTTTGACATGCAACTCGGCGGCGTCGGTGACGGTGGTGGTGCCATGCGCCTGTGAGGCCAGCAGCGCCAGCAGGGGGAACTCGTCGATCATGCGGGGTACCATCTCACCGCCGATGGTGGCGCCGTGGAGCGAACGAGGCGTGACCAGCAGGTCGCCCATGGGTTCTCCGCCGGCATCGTACTCTGCGACCATCTGAACGCGTCCACCCATCAGGGCGATGGCGTCGAGCAGGCCGGTGCGGGTTGGGTTGAGGTTGATGTCGCGCAGCAGCAGCTGTGAGCCGGGCACCAACAGGGCTGCGCCGATCAGAAAGGCCGCCGACGAGAGATCGCCCGGTACAACGACGTCGAGATTGTGCAGGGCGGCCACCGGCCCTCGAACGTAATGGCTGAGGCCTTCAGTGACGACAGGCACGCCACGAGCGCGCAGCATGCGCTCGGTGTGGTCACGCGAGGGGCC
>JAAYDS010000270.1 GCA_012729155.1 Chloroflexota bacterium
ATGCCCCCCACACAATGTGCCCCGCCGCCCGGTAGAACGGCACGCGTACCGTACGCTCTGCTATACGCCAGGTTTCCTCGTCGTGCGCAGTGCGCTGCAGCAGAGCGTGTAGAGGCACTTCTAGCACCCCTGCCACCTCGTCAGGGGCTGGTAGCCAGGCGGCGGGCCTCTGCCACACCCAGCCCAGGAAAGGATGTACCCAAAAGTTGCTGCTGGAGATAGAGATCGGCGTCAGCGCTCCCAGGCACTCTACAGCTGACGGGGCTAGGCCGATTTCCTCGTGCGCCTCGCGCAGCGCGCAGGCCCACAACGAGGCATCGTTGGCTTCAACGGCGCCACCAGGAAAGGCTACCTGGCCACCGTGGTGTCGAGCGTGGCTGGCGCGCACGATGAGCACGATCTTAGTTTGAGCTGGAGCATCGACCAGGGCCAGAAGAACCGCGCCAACACGCGGGTGACTGCCCAGTGGTCGAGCGTCGCGCGGAATGGGTAGCATGCGGCTCTGTGCCAGCCACCCTGGCAGGGGTGCGCGCAACGCTGCGCGGATCTGCGCCGGCGAAAGGTGAGCATTGAGCGTCTGCAACATGGCGTTGATGATACCCAGCAGTGGTGTTTACGCAACCTGTGCTCATGCTTCTCGTACTGGCATATGCATTTGCACTATGATATGGACAATGAGAAAGCGACAGGTGGTGAGTCGATGCATCGAATGCAGCCGAGGGCGATAGGGCATACTCTGGTGAGCGTTCTGACTGCCGTGGGTCTGCTCGTCGGGCTGGCAGGCTGCACGTCGCGCGGTGAGCCCACGCCAGCGGTCAGTGCGGCAGAACCGCAGCTTTTCCAGCAGGCCGCGGTGTCGGTTTCGGGCAAAGTGGTGCCACAGAGGCGCGCCGAACTCGGCTTTGGCACGAGTGGAACGGTGGCTGAGGTACTGGTGGGTGAGGGCATGTCGGTCATGGCTGGGCAAGCGCTGGCCCGACTGGATGCCCCTGAACTGACCGCAGCCATCGCACAGGCTGAGGCAGCGTTGCAGGCGGCCCATGCCCAGCTGGCTCTGCTAGAGGCGGGGGCGAGCGATCATGACATCGCCGTAGCTGAGGCCGCCGTAGCCATCGCACGTGAGGCCGCATCAACCGCTCAGGCCAACGTGGACGTTGCCCGCACCCAGGTGAGCGCTGCTGAGGCAACCCTGCAGGCCAGCCGTGCTCAGCTTGCGTTGCTGCAAGCGGGCGCCCGCCCCGAGGAGATCGAGGTGGCGCGCCAACGCGTGGAGCAGGCGCGCTCACAACTCTACGCGCTTCAGGCGCAGCGCGATGCGATCGGCGGTGCCAAGGGCAGCCCGGGCTACAACAGCAGCACCTACGAGGCGGCAGAGGGGCAGGTGTTTGCTGCCGAAGATGCCGTTGAGATCGCTGAACTGCAGTTGGCGGCGCTCTCACAGGGGGCACGCGAGCAAGAGATCGTCGCTGCCGAGGCGCAGGTGGCCCAGAGCCTGGCGGCCCTCGCGGGTGCTCGAGCACAGGTGTCGGTGGCAGAACAGCAGGTGTTGGCTGCTCAGGCCCAGGTTCTGCAGGCAGAAGCCCAGCGCGATCGGGTGGCGGCCGCGTCTCGCGACGAGGAGTTGGCTGTAGCCAGGGCGAGCGTGGCACAGGCCGAGGCGGCGATTCAGGCCGCACACGCCAATGCGCAGCGGGCCGAGATCAGGGCGCCGTTCGGTGGCACGGTCGCGAGTATCTCCTTGCACGTTGGAGAGCAAGCCACACCAGGGGCAGCGGTCATCTCGCTGGGCGATCTTGAGACATTGCAGATCGAGACGACCGATCTCGACGAGTTCGACGTTGATCGCGTTGCGGTGGGGAGCAGGGTCAGTATTGAGCTGGATGCACTGCCAGGGGCGACCTTTGGTGGTGTCGTTGAGCGTGTGTCACTCAAGGCCGGTTCAGGCACAGGGGGCACGACCTTTACCGCCTATATTGGCCTTGATGACGTCGATGCGCGGCTGCGTTGGGGCATGACCGCATTTGTCGATATCGAGACCGAATGAATACCAAGACGGCCTCTGGCGCCATTCTCACAGTCAAACGCCTGACCAAGGTATATGGCACGGCCGTGCCCGTCCGCGCGCTGGATGAGGTGGATCTCTCCGTTGAGGCAGGCGAGATCGTGGCCGTCATGGGGCCGTCTGGCAGTGGCAAATCAACGCTGCTCAACATGCTAGGAGCGCTCGATCGGCCGACCTCTGGCTGCGTGATGATCGAAGGCAACGATCTTGATGGCGTCCGCGACCTTGATGCCTTTCGCGCTCTGACGTTAGGCTTTGTCTTTCAGATGCACAACCTCATCCCCACACTCACCGCTGCCGAGAATGTTCAGGTGCCCATGAAGGGCCGCGGCGCCCGGCGGCGTCGACAACACGAGCGAGCGATGGAGATGCTCGAGCTAGTCGGGTTGGTCGAGCGTGCCGGGCATCTGCCCAGCCAACTCTCGGGCGGGCAGCGTCAGCGTGTGGCCATCGCTCGCGCCCTGGTCAACGAGCCACGCGTCATCCTGGCTGACGAGCCCACGGGCAACCTCGACAGCGTCTCTGGACGTGAGGTCATCGAGCTGCTGGTGCGCCTCAACCGCGATCGTGGCACCACGATCCTGATCGTCACCCATGACCGCAATGTGGCTCGCTCGGCACAGCGCATCTTGCAGATGAACGATGGGCGCATCGTGCACGAACACATCGTTGGAGATGCTCTGACTGAAGATCTGCTGGCGCTGGCGCAGTCAGAGTTAGGAAGGCGCATCATCGCTCAAGATGTCGACGCCCTTGCCGGCCTGCCATTGGTGAGCGATGGTCGTTTGACACGTATGGGCGCCGAGTTGAGTGCGTTACTGCGCTCTCTAACCGACGAGACTCGGGAGTAGCGGCCGTGCTTGTGCGCAATCTGCTGCGGCGTCGAACACGCACCCTGTTGACCCTGGTTGGCATTGCTACAGGTATTGCGGCCATAGTGGCGCTGGTTTCGCTTTCCAAGGGGATCGCCTCCAACTATCTCGAGGTGACCAACCGCAGCGATGCCGACCTCACCTTGCAGGCGACGCAGGCCGATGGCGCCAGCATCACCCTGGGCAACCCCTTTGACGAGACCGTGGCATCTCTGGTAGTGCAGTTGCCCGAAGTGAGCGCGGTCTCATCCATGCTCTACACCATGGTGCAGGTGCCGGGGGCAAGCATCTTTGTGGTCTATGGCTACAGGCCCGATGAGGCCGGCATTCGACACTTTAAGGTGTATGAGGGCTCTGGCCTGCCGATAGACGGCACAACGCGAGGAGGGCGCCCCGTTTTGCTCGGCAAGATCGCCGCTGACAAGCTGGGCAAGGGCGTCGGCGATACGCTGACGATGGCCAACTCGGCCTATCGTGTGGTGGGCCTCTATGAGACCGGCGTGGCGCTGGAGGACTCTGGCGCTGTGCTATCGTTGCGTGATGCACAAACTCTGGCAGGCATGCCTCGCCAGGTGATGTATGTGGGCATCAAGCTCACACACCCCGACCGTGCCGCGCAAGCCCGTGAGCGCATCGAGCGCATTCTGCCGCCTGATGTCGAGATCGCTGGCACGCAGGTGGGCGGTATGATGCTCGAGATGCTCGCGATGTTCGACGTGTTCGCCTGGGCGGTGGCGTTTATTGCCGCACTGGTGGGTGGCGTGGGCATGATGAACACGGTGCTGATGAGCGTCTTTGAGCGGACGCGCGAGATCGGTGTCCTGAGGGCTGTAGGCTGGACCCGATATCGCGTGATGGGCATGATTCTGGGTGAATCGCTGCTGCTCAGCCTGGCCGGCGGCGCGCTGGGGGTGCTGCTAGGCGCCGGCCTTGCCTGGCTGCTGGCTTCGATGCCTGGCCTCGCGGGGCTAACCCGCGCCAGTGTGCCACCGCTGCTGATGGTGCAGGCCTTTATTGCCACACTGGTTCTAGGTTGCGTCGGTGGTGCGTATCCCGCCTGGTACGCCTCGCGTCTGCCACCGGTGTTGGCCTTGAGCTATGGTGGCGCCTGGGCACAGAGCCACGTAACGCGGGCGCCGCTCGGAGGTATGGCGGTACGCAATCTGGCACGGCAGCGCACCCGTACGGCGCTGACATTGTTGGGCGTGGGCGTGGCGATCATCGCTCTGGTCAGCATCGGCGGGCTCACAGAGGGCGCCATGGCCAGCTTTAACTCGATCGTGTCTGACTATGAGATTGCCGTGACCGAGGGCGGGCAGGCCGACACTTCTCTGAGTGTCATCGAGATGCGCGATCTTGAGACGATCGAGGCCCTACCCGAGGTGCAGTATGTCAGTGGCGTCATCCTTGGCGTCGTCAATCTCCCCGGCCAGCCCTTTTTCGTCATAACGGGGCGCTCGCGCAGCGACCCCAGTTTGCTCAAGGCCAACGTTCGCGAGGGCAAGCTCATCGATGGTTCGCGCCAGATATTGCTGGGGTGGAACGCCGCGCGCTCGCTAGGTAAAGGTGTAGGCGATCGTATTCAGATGCTGGGGTCGAGCTTTACTGTGGTGGGCATTGTCGAGACTGGGGCGGCCTTTGAGGACAATGGTGGCGTGATCGATCTGCGAGATGCGCAGCGACTGATGAAAAAGCCCCGTCAGGTGATGATGGCTCAGGTAAAGCTTGTTGACCCGCGTACCGCCGA
>JAAYDS010000033.1 GCA_012729155.1 Chloroflexota bacterium
CGCGACGACCCCGCCTTGCGCGAGCTACTGGGCCTGCGCGGCCGCGAACGCGTGCTCGACTATTACACGCAGACCGCCATCGCCCGACAGACGGTGGCCTTTTACCGCGAGGTGATGGCGGGCGCCTGAGCGATAGCCCTTGCCCCGCGGCGCCCTTGACGCCCGGCCTGGCGTGGATATAATTCAAGCCATGTTGAAGCAACTATCCACCGACGACAGCGTGGCTCTGGCCGACGTCCTCAAGACCCTGGCGCACCCCACGCGCCTGCAGATCGTCGACCTGCTGATGCAGGGCACGCACTGCAACTGCGAGCTGGCCGTACAGCTCGGCCTCGCGCCCAACCTGCTCTCCTATCACCTGCACCTGCTCGAGGCCGCCGGCCTGGTCGCCTCGGCCCGCGACGAGCAGGACGCGCGCTGGATCTATTACACCGTGCGCCGGCCCGTGCTGATGGCGCTGCGTCAGGCGGTCTCGACGCTGCTCGACCCGGCCCGCATCATGCCGCGCCGGCCCGATTGCGGCCCGCGAGCGTGCGGCCCGCGAGCGTGCGGCCCGCCGTCAGACGGCGGTTAGGGCGCCGGCGTCGCCGCTCTGCTCTCTCTTTTTTTGGGCCAACGCATCAACATTCTTTGAAGCATCTCTGCATGGAGGCGGACGGTGAAGACCTTTGAAAAGTTTCTGGCGGTGTGGGTGGTGCTGTGCATGGCCGCGGGGGTGTTGCTCTCGCGCACCATCCCCGGCCTGGGCGAGGCCATCGATAGCTGGCAGGTGCACGGCATCTCGATCCCCATCGGCCTCTGCCTGTTCCTAATGATGTACCCCGCGCTGCTCAACCTGCAGGTGGCCGAGCTCAAAAAGCTACGCCGCAACCCGCGCCCCATTCTGCTCACGCTGCTCTCCAACTGGCTCGTGGCGCCGCTGCTGGCCGCGGCCCTGGCGCGCCTCTTTTTGCGCGGCCACGAGCAACTGACCGTGGCGGTGATCCTGCTGGGCTCGAGCCCCTGTACGGCCATGGTGCTGGTGTGGGGCCGCCTGGCCCGCGGCAATCAAGAGCAGAACGTGGTCAACACCAGCCTGAACACGCTCACCATCATGGCGCTGTACGTGCCGGTCGTCGGCCTGCTCACGGGGCTGCAAGGCATCCCCGTCGATCGCGCCCTGCTGGCCATCTCCGCGCTGGTGTTCGTCGGCCTGCCGCTGGTGCTGGGCGTCCTCTCGAGGCGCCTGCTGGTACGCGCCCGCGGCGAGGCCTGGTTCAACAACGTCTACCGCCACATCGTCGAGCGGGTGGCCATGGTGGCGCTGCTGACCACACTGGTGGTGCTCTTTTCGCTCAACGGCAACGTGCTGCTGGGCAACCTGAATCTGCTGCTGCTCGTCTCGGCACCGTTGCTGCTGCACTTTGTCATCGTGGTGGGCTTTAACCTGCTGATCACCCGCGCCGCCGGCCTGGCCTACCGCGAGGCGATCATCACCGTGCTCATCGGCTCGTCGAGCCACTTTGAGATCGCCATCGCCACCGCCGTGGCCATGTACGGCGTCGGCTCGATGGCGGCGCTGGGTACCACCATGGGCCTCTTTTGGGAGGTGCCCATCATGCTGGGGCTGGTGGCCGCCGGCAAGGCGCTCGGGAAGCGCGGCTTTTGGCGCGGTGAGCGCTACCGGCCCGAGGCCGCCTGAGCGCCATCGCCCTGTGGCGCCCCATCGCCC
>JAAYDS010000271.1 GCA_012729155.1 Chloroflexota bacterium
AATTATGTCAACAACGCCTTCACAGCAGAGGGCGCCCTCAAGCCCGACTATGCGAGGCGGCTCGACCGTGTGCTGGCGCGGGCCGACGCACTGGGCATGGTTGTCATCGTGGGGCTGTTCTACTGGACGCAACTGCTGCGCATGCAGGGCGAGGCCGCCATCTGGCGTGCTGCTGATACGGCGCTCGAACACCTGGAGCGCTGTGGGCGCCGCAATGTCCTCATCGAGCTGGCCAACGAGGTCGATGTTGTGGTTGCGCAGACGCCCTTTCAGCGCCTCTTTGGCTGGGAGACGGTGCACGAGTTCTTACGGGCTCTCCGCGAGCGTCACCCTGCTCTGCTCTACTCGACCAGTGGCGGCGGCGTCGTTCCGGAGACGGGCAAATGCATGCCCCCACCGCAGTTTGTCGAGGCGGCAGACTATGTGTTGATCCACGGCAATGGCGCCCGTCCAACGCAGGTGGCCCGGGCTACCGATCTTGTCCGTGCCATGCCAGCCTACCAGCTGGCCCCCAAGCCGATCATCTACAATGAGGACTCGCCTTCGCTCGCCAACATGGACGCCGCCTGGCGGGCCGGTGCCTCGTGGGGCTACTATGACCAGGGCTGGGCCGGCCAGGGCGACGACGCCTACAGCGACCAGGCCTATGTCGACTATGCCGTGAGGCCGCGTGGGAATGTGGGGCCCATGGCGGCGCTCTCGGGCTTTCAGACGCCGCCTGTCAACTGGGGGCTTAACACTCCCTTCAAGCGCGCATTCTTTGAACGGGTGGCGGCCATCACGGGCGCGCCCGCTGAGGAGACAGACTAGATGAACAGCAACACGCCCGCAAGGCCTGCCCTGCCCCGTCTGGCAGGCGAGCCCTGGTACATCACCGCGCCCGTAGAGCTGGGTGACCTGGGGCGCCCTGGCGAGCAACAGACGGTCGACCATACCATCTTCCAGTCACGCGATGGCGCCTGGCACCTGTGGGCCTGCGTACGCGGCACAGGTGTCGGGCGGGTGCTCTGTGCCTGGGAAAGCGATGCTCTCGAGCGTGTACGCTGGGAGCCGCGTGGCATCGTCATGCGTGCCGAAGAGCGCTACGGCGAGAGCATCAACGACTGGCAGGGTCAGGAGTGGATTCAGGCGCCTCATGTGATTCAGACACAGGGGCGCTACTGGGCCTTTTACGGAGGGCACAACACCGAGTTGGGGCAATGTCAGATCTGCCTGGCCACGTCGCTCGACGGGCGGCGCTTTATGCGCTACCGCAACCCGCAGGGCTACAGTCGGGTGTTCATCGGGCCAGGCGAGGCGCGCGACCCGATGGTCATCGAGATCGGTGGCCTCTATCACTGCTACTATAGCGGACACGACCTCGGGCGCTATGCCACTGGCAAGGTGTATGTGCGCACCTCGACCGATCTCTATCACTGGTCAGCACCTCGCGAGGTCTCGTGGGGCGGCCGCTCGAGTGGTAACGGCCCCTGGAGCGCCGAGTGCCCCTTTGTCGTCGAGCGCGATGGCCTCTTTTACCTGTTTCGCACCTCTGAATACGCGCCCATCGCCCGCACGCATGTCTACTGCTCTGACAGTCCCTACGACTTTGGCTGTGGCCATGACGATAAGTGGCTCACCACATTGCGGGTGTCGGCGCCCGAGGTGCTGCAACTGGGCGATGCCTGGTACATCACTAGCGTAGAAGACCTGACCGGTGGCGTACAGCTCGCAAGGCTCGAGTGGCTCTAGCCGGCTGATGCCAGCCAGACTGTCTAGCGGACTGCGCCGCCCTGGTCAGCGGCGGGCGGCTCCGCGTTGCCATCTGGGGGGCGCTCCCACGGAGCGGCCGGCGGCGTTTGTGTGTCAGGCGCCTGCACTACAGTCTCTTGCGCCTTGAACTGCATTTCATAAAGATGGGCGTAACGGCCGCCACGGGCCAGCAGCTCCTGATGGTTGCCCACCTCGACGACCTGGCCCTTTTCTAGCACATAGATGCGGTCGGCGCGGCGCACCGTCGACAGACGGTGCGCGATGACGATGGCCGTGCGCCCTTCAAATAGCTTGAGTAGCGCATCCTGCATCACCAGCTCGGTGTAGGGATCAATGCTCGACGTGGCCTCGTCCAGAATCAGGATGCGCGGGTTGCCGACCATGGCCCGTGCCAGGCAGATGAGCTGTCGCTCGCCCATCGACAG
>JAAYDS010000272.1 GCA_012729155.1 Chloroflexota bacterium
CGGGTGTGCTCTGGGCTATGCTGCGAGCCAGACAGGGAGGAGGCCAGCGATGAACCACATTCGTGCGTGTATCGAGGTGCTGGACGATCGTGATCTGCAGCGCATTCATGAGGCCACGCTGGACGTTCTATGGCGGACCGGCTGCAGACTGCCGCACCGACGCATCCTCACCCGTCTGGCCGAAGCGGGCGCCGATGTGGATTGGGCCACAGGAGTCGTGCATCTGCCGGCGGCACTGGTCGTCGAGGCGATGGACGCGCTGAGAGGAGAGCGGCTCTCTCGCGAGGAGCGTTTTGAGCAGGGGGTGCTGCGCGGGCGCCGGCTGACCATCGGCCCCTGTAACGAGGCCAACATCGTTGACTATGGCGCGGCTGAGCGCCGGCGCGGCACTACTGAAGATGTGCTCAAAGGCCTGGTTCTGTGCAATAAGCTATCGCACGTCGGCAGTGCCATGCCGCTGGTGACGCCGAGCGACTGCCCTGCCGCCATGGCCGATGTGTACGGCTATTACCTGTGCGCTCTCTATTCGGCCAAGCCCTTTAGCGTCTACCTCATGTCGCCCGGCGCGGCTGATGCCATCATGGCGTTGTCAGCGGCGCGCTATGGACCCGAGGCGCGCCGACCGGCCTACTTGCTCGAGCCTAACGGCGCTCTCTCTTACGACGACATCAGCCTGGAGCTGGCATTGCGCTTTGTCGAGGCGGGTGGCTCCTTCCATATCGGCCCCATGGCCATGGCGGGGCTCGACGCGCCGGTGACCCTGGCCGGCACCCTGGTGCTGCAGAACGCCTATAACTGGATCGGCAACGTGGTGGCCTTTCTGTGGGGCGCCTCTGGCTCGTGGGGTGGAGGCGCGCACGCCGCCGACATGCGCTCGGCGCTGTGCTCGTTTGGCTCGCCAAACCAACTGCTGTTGGGCCTGGGCGCAGCGCAACTGGGGCAATGGTATGGCTTTGCCGTGAGTGTGAACTCGGCATTGACCGACGCCTGCGTGCCCGACTTTCAGGGCGGCTTTGAAAAGGGTGTGTCAGCCCTGACAGCCCTACTGGCGGGCGCCAGCTTTGGGGCACAGGGCATTGTGGGGGCTGATCAGGGGTCGAGCCTCGAACAACTGGTCATCGACAATGAGTGGGCCAGTTATCTCGACCATGTGCTCTCGCACGGCGTCCCGGTCGATGATGCAACGCTGGCTGTCGATGAGATCGATCGCGCTGGCATCCTGGGTAGCCATATCGCCAGCGAGCATACTGTGCGCCATATGCGCCAGACCTACTGGCGCTCATCCATCTTTAACCATGAGGGGTTCGATGCCTGGGCCGAGCGGGGTGCCCACGACGTCTATGCTCGCGCTCATCAGCAGGTCGAGCAGATACTCGCCGAGCACTATCCGCCAGCGCTACAGGTCAGCGACGCAGTGCGGGCCGAACTCGACGCTATCATGGCAGGCGCGCGCGCCCACCCCGAGCGCTTTCGGGCGGAGCGCTACACGCCGTAGCGCACGCCGCCGGGTAACGAGCGAAACTCGACCGGGCGCTCAACCTCATCGGCGAGTATCTTGCGCCCGAGCTCGTCGCCATACTGCGTCAGGAGCTGCACCTGGGTGGCATCATCCATGTCGATGGGCGCTCGCAGGTCCACCTGGAACCGGCGAAAGTCGAGCTGATCGTAGAAAGTATCCACCAGGTGCACCTGCTGATCGTCAGCCGAGTGCTGAAAAGCCCCCAACGCCGGGCCGATCCAGTCCCATGGCCACAGCCGATCTGCCTCGCCTTCACTCAGTGCAGATGGGGCACGGCCCGTGCCCACGCTGATGAGCGTTGTCTCAGCAGGGTGCCAGTGCAGCACTTCTTGTAGCTCGAATGCGGCGAGGTAGCACGGGTTGCCGTATGAGCCCACGCCGCCGTCGACAAAGCGACCCGCCACCACCGGAAAGTAGGTAGGCACCGCGCAAGAGGCCAGCACGGCCGTACGTAGTGGCAGTCGGGCATACTCGGCCTTCCATGGCTTGAAGAAGCGGGTGCGGTTCTCGACCAGGTCAAAGGCGGTGATGACCAGGTCCATACCCTTGCTCCTGGTCCACAGCTCGGCCATGGTGATATCGCCCACTACACGTTGCAGCGCGCCCTCTAGAGGCTCGAGGGGGTACTTGAACCGCACCAGCGGCCATAGCCGCGTGCGCCAGCTCTTGCGAAAGACGGCTGACCCCATGGCCACGTACAGCTCGTACATCTGCTGCGCAGTGAGCCCCATCGCGAGTGCCGCCGAGATGATCGCCCCTGTTGAGGTGCCTGTGGCCAGGCCCACTACGCGATGCAGGGGTTGCCGCAGGTAAGACTCGACGATGGCCAGTGCCCGCGTCACCACGATTCCCTTGATGCCGCCACCGTCGATTGAGATGGCTACATTCTTGCGTAGAGGTCTCATGAGCGGACTCCTTGGATAGCCTATCGCTGTCAGTCTATCAGCGATGATAGGGCGGGGCGCAGCGACCGTCAAGGTGATTCATACTGAGCGCCGCTGGCATCGTCTCGTGATGAGCGGCTTGCTCCTATGCTTGACGGATGCTCTACCCTGACGCAACATCGCAGCCAGCCTGGCCGGAGGAAGTGGCATGGAAATCACCGATCTCAAATGCGCGCTCATTGGCGACAATCCGATCGTGCGCGTGCTGACCGATGAGGGGCTTGACGGTTTTGGTGAGGTCGAATCATCGAAACCGTATCTCAAACCGCATGTGCTGTTCTATCGTGACCTGATTCTGGGGCTCGACCCGACCGATGTGGAGAGCGTGATGCTGCGCATCCGCAAACTGGGGAGCTTCAAGCCCTGGGGCAGTGCGGTGAGCGCCATCGAGATGGCTCTCTGGGATATCGCAGGCAAGGCGGCTGGGGTGCCAGTGTACAAGCTACTGGGCGGCAAGGTGCGCGATCGTGTGCGCGTCTATAACGGCTCGGTGCGCTTTCACATGCAGGGTTATGAGCCCGAGCATTTTGCCGACGTCATGGCCAAGATGAAAGCGCGCCCCGAAAAGTTCTCGCTCATCAAGCAGGGCATCTCGTTTCACAGTCGCATGCCGCAAGATCGGCCCGAGTTCTTTGGTTTTGACGCGCGCCCGGGGGCGCGTCATTTCGCTCGCGGACCGCTGAACGAGCGTGGCCTCAAGCATATCGTGGCCTGTGTCGAGGCGATGAAGGCTGTGCTGGGCGACGAGGTGGGGCTGGCGCTCGACTGTGGCCCTGGCTGGATGATGCCCGATGCCATCCGCCTGGCGCGCGCTCTGGAGCCGCTCAACATCGCTTGGCTCGAGGACATGCTCACCGGCGATTATACGCCCTACGTGATGGCCGACATGTATCGCGAGCTGACGCGTAGCACCACCACGCCCATCCACACCGGTGAGCAGATCTATCTACGGCACCACTTTAAAGAGTTGTTCGAAAAGCAGGCTGTGCGCATCGTGGGGCCAGACCCGTGCGATGTGGGCGGCATCGCCGAGCTCAAGTGGGTAGCCGAGTATGCCGATCTTCACGGCATCATGATGGCCCCTCATGGCACCAACGATGGCGTACTGGGGTTGGCCGCGCTGGTGCAGGTGGCCGCCACGTTGCCCGAGAACTATATCGCCTTCGAGTACCCGATTGGCAAGCCCGACTGGTGGTATGAGATCGTCACTGGCTTGCCCGACCCGATCGTGGTCGATAGTCACATCACCGTGTGGGATCGGCCCGGTATGGGCGTCGAGCTCGTTCCCGAGGCTGCAGAGCCGTATCTGGCACCCGAGGACGCTGGCTTTTTCACGTGGTAAAGCCCCTAGGCAAAGAGAGGGCGCCCTCGGACGCCCTCTCTTTGCGTTGATCGCCGCTACTCTTTGTTGAGGTTGTACTTCATAATGCCCGCGTGCTTGCCGCCCTTGACGCGTTCCAGTCCATAAACGGGGCCAAGGGGCCCGGCGGCCTGTGCGATGACGGCATCGATGATGGCCAGATCATCGGCATCAAGCGCGAACTGGAACAGTTTGAGTGTGTCAGACAGGTGGCGGGCGTGGCGCGCCCCCACGATGGCCGCAGCCACACGCTCTTGCTGCAGTACGTAGCGCGTCGCTACTGTGGCGATGCTGGCGTCATGTCGATCTGCCACGGTGCGCAGGCTGCGCAGTAGTCCCTGGAACAACTCCCAGCCGCCAAAGTCGTCGATGATCAATTTGTACTTGACCAAAGAGCGGTTCTCTAGAGGTCCTTGCGGTTCGGGCACGTTCAGGTAGCGGTCGCTCAGAAAGCCGCCCGCTACGGTGCCATAGCACAGCAGCCAGATGCCGTGCTGGTTGCACAGCTCGACCAGCGCATTGCGAGGCCGCCGGTCGAGCACCGAGTACTGCACCTGGCACGAGCGTACCTGTACGCCTGCTGCCAGGATCTCTTGCAGGTGCTCGGCGTCAAAGTTGGTCACCGCCACATGCTTGACCTTACCAAGCTCGTGTAGCCGTTGCAGGTGTTGCGCCGCTTCGACATAGCCTGGCACGTCATAGTCCCACCAGTGGAACTGGACCAGGTCGACACGCTCTATGCCCAGGCGAGTGAGCGTGCGTTCAACGATGGCCGCTGTATCGGCGTAGGTGAGGTGGGCTAGTGCGCCGAGGTCAGGCACATACTTGGTGTGCACCTGCACGGCGGGCAGCTCTCCAGACCGAATGGCCGCACCGTAGCGCCCGAAAAAGGCGCCGATCAGCTCCTCGACACCTGTATAGATGTCTGCGCAGTCAAAGGTAGTGATGCCAGCGCGCACATAGGCGGCCATATCATCAATGGCCTGTGTCTGGTCGACTGTGCCATGCCCGCCGGCCAGCTGCCAGCCCCCCTTGATGACGCGCGAGATCTCGTGCTGCTCGGTCAGCCAGAAGCGTTCGACAGGGGCCATATCACTCCTCTCTCAAGGGCACCACGGTGACGTCACCGTGATGAAAGGTGCGTTTGCGCACGCGTTTGATCTCAAAGAGCCCGCCGCAGTTGGGGTCGGGGCAAGCGATGAGCGTATCCGTCGTCATCCAGTCGTTGGCGTGCGTCTCGCGCTGTTTGGCGGGGATCAGGGGCAGCAGCGCCGCCAGCGGATAGATGGGAAAGCTCTGCCCCGGCGGCAGCGATAGCTCTTCGCCGCTCACCTCGAAATAGCTGCCGATGGGATGGTTGCATACCATCGACTTGCCTGGCTGGCAGCCCACCACCTCGACGCGGATGTCATACAGCTCAAAGGCGCCTTGACGCTCGTGATCAGCTGGCATGCGCAACCTCCTCCTGGGTAGCGGGGGCAGGATCTGTGATCGACAGAATGACACCGATGCCGATCATGATCAAGATCGCCATGGCCCAGAACACTGGCTTGAGGCCCCATATCTGGGCGAGCAGTCCGAGCAGAAATGGTCCGCCGGTCGAGCCGATGCCACCGGCCGTTGAGTAGACGCCAACCGCCGTGCCGCGCAACTCGTCAGAGAACTGATGGGTGACGAACGCTTGTCCTGAAGTGAGAAACATGCCATAGGCCACGCCTTCGACGGCCAGCAGCGCCGTCAGCAACGGCGCCGCGCTGGTAGCTTGGATGCCGATGATGGCCGCCGCTGCCAGTGCCAGGGCAATCACCATCAGGCGTCGCGCCGACAGGTGCCCGGATGCCAGCCCGGTAGGCAGACGAGCTGCCGTGGACATGACGGCGCGCAAAGCAAACATGCTGCCGATGGCGGCTGTGCTGATGCCGAGGCTGTCGGCATAGACTGCGAAAAAGCTAGCAACCAGTCCGCTATACCACATATTGTTGCAGAGGTTGGCCACGCTGGCTGCCAGCAAGGGCTTGCTGTGGGTGAGTAGGGCCCAGGCATCGCCGCTGGCCTGTCGCCCGGTTGTTGTGGCTTGAGCGCGACTCGATCTACTCTGCAGCCCCCAGGCGGCTATGCCCGCGCCCAGCGCTGCGATGCCTGCGGCCAGATAGTAAGAGCCCTCAAAGCCCCAACGGGCCGAAGTGCTGCCCCCGATGGCGCTGCCCAACGCAAACCCAGAACCCATGAAGGTGGCGTACAGCCCGATGGTTAGTCCCCTGTCGCCGCTGGCAACTGTGTCGCCGATGTAGGCCATGCCCATGAAGAACGTCGACACCATGGCCACGCCCACCAGGGCCTTCATCGGCAACAGCCAGAAGGCGTTGGGCACGATGGTATAGCCCAGCGCCGCCAGGCCGAACAGCAGCATGCCCGCCACCAGCACGGGCTTGCGCCCGTGTCGGTCAGACAGCATGCCAATGGGCACCGACACAAAGATACGGCTCAAGCCCTCGATGGCCGTAAGCACGCCCACCAGTGCCATGGTGGCACCGATACCGGTGGCGTACAGCGCAAAGTTGGGGGCGATGATGCCCGCTACCGTATCTGCAGCCAGGATCATCAAACACAGCGACAGGATGTCTTTGCGGGCCAGCACCCGCAGCAGTTTACGCCAGGTCGTGTCCAAGGGTGCACTCCTCCATATGTGTCTGACGCACAAACGCCGCGGCCCGGCGGCCACGGCGTTTGGTAAAGCGTACCGATGCCTACAACCTGACGAGCCAGAGTTCCTTTTGCGGGGGCACCAGCCACTCGGCGCCGTGCTCGCGCAGCACGATCATCTCTTCGATGCTGATATAGCCCCACTCGGTGCGCACGCCAAACTCGAGCGTGAACACCTGCCCCGCGGCCACGCGCCCAAACGGTTTGTTGCCATAGCGCTCCCAGCGCGGATAAAAGCCCACGCCACCGTCGTGGGCATAGCGACCCACCTGATGGCCCAGAGCATGCGGATACTCGGGGTAGCCCGCATCGACGATGAACTTGCGGGCTACGGCGTCCACTTCCCAGCCCTGCATGCCAGGCTTGACGGCGTCAAAGGCTGCCTGAATGCCATCACGCACCGAGGTAAAGGCGTGCTTGACGCCTTCGGGCGCGTCGGTCTCTCCCTCGCGCATAAAGTACCATACGCGCTGGTTGTCAGAGCAGAAACCGTCTTGCTTGACGCCGAAATCCATGTTCAGTGTAACGCCGGGGCGAACGACTTCATCGCTGGCGCCAAAGTGCCCCCAGGGCGAGTTGGGCCCCGCATTGAGGCCGGGGCAGTGAGCGTCGTCCCACGAGTTCTCGAGCCCCATATCTCTGACTTGTTGCTGCACCCGGGCAAAGATCTCTTTTTCGCTCATGCCGTTGCGCAGCCAGCCGGCCATGCCCTCAAAAATGCTCAGCGCGCTCATCCCTGCAGTGTGCATGGTCTCGATCTCGGCGGGAGTCTTGCGGCTGCGTACGGCCTCGCACACATCCTCGGCCGAGACCAGTCGGTCGGCATAGGGCGTTTGGGCCAGGTAGCTTTGCAGGTTGAGCAGCATGCCATAGGTCAGGCCGTCGGCTGAGACGTCGCTTTGCGAGTAGTTGACGCCGATCGACTTGGGCTGCCACTTGTCCAGAACCTGCAGCAACGGCTCTTTGATGCTGAGCTGGTAGGGGATCACCTCATCGAACAGGCCTTGCGAGCGAATGGCCTCATCATCGCCCAAGCCGGTGATGGCAATGCGTTCGCCAGAACGGTGGAACATAAAAGCCGCCGACCAGACGGCACCCAGGTGACCTAGCACCTTGAGCACCGGATCGGTGTGCTCGGCGGTCTCGCGCACAAAGATCAGCCACATGTCGAGGTCAAACTCGTCGAGCAGCCCGGCAACCTGTTGCACCTTTTCTTGATAGACAGACATGGTCCTCTCCTTTGACAGAATGGTGCCCCCGACAGCGGGGGCGAGTTCGAGCGAAATCAGAGCTTCATGCGTGGATCGAGGGCGTCACGCAGTGCGTCGCCCATAAAGTTGATGCACAAGGTGCTGAAAAAGATCATCAAGCCCGGAAAGGTGGCCACCCAGGGCGCCGACCAAATCACGTCCTGGGCGTTCTTGAGCATATTGCCCCAGCTTGGGAGTGGCGGCTGGATGCCCAATCCCAGATAGCTCACCGAGGTCTCGGTAAGGATGGCCGAGCCGATAGACAGCGTGGCCGCCACCGCCAGCGGCGCAATAGCGTTAGGCAAGATGTGCGTCCACATGATGCGGGCGTTGCGGGCGCCCACGCAACGCGCTGCGGTGACAAACTCTTGCTCCTTGAGCTGCAAGAACATCGAGCGAACGATGCGCGCCACCGTCATCCAGTTGAGCAGGCCGATGGCCAGCACAATGGTCGAGACCGACGGGCCAAAGAACACCGATAGGGCGATGATGAGAAAGATGCCGGGGATGCTGAGCATGATGTCGGTGAATCGCATGATGATACTGTCGACCACGCCACCAAAGTAGCCGGCCGTGGCCCCCAAGATGGTGCCAACTGACAGGGCAACGACCATAGCGAGCACGCCCACCGTTAGCGAAATGCGCCCGCCATAGATCAGACGGGCCAGAATATCGCGGCCTACCTCATCGGTGCCCAGAACATGCTCTGCAGACGGCGCGTTGTTGACCAGTAATGGGTTGGGCCGGAATGCCGCGTCGTAGCTCACAAAGGTAAGCGGCCCCAGAGCGACGATCAGTACGATCAGCAGAAAGACCGCCGAGGCGATGACGCCGGCTCGATGTCTCAGGAACCGTCGTAGCGCCAGCCCCCAAATACTGGGGGGGTTCTTCTGTTGTCCGTTCAGGCGCTCAAGGGCAGTTGTCGATTCAGTCATGCTGTGCTCCTGACTGCAAGGTTATCGTATAAACGCCGCGGCGCGTCTTTGCGTCGTGGGCGGCTAGCCGTCTACGCGAATGCGCGGGTCGATGAGCGCATACGATATGTCGGCGATCAGGTTGCAGACCACTACCAGACTCGAAACCAACAAGATGATGCCCATCAGCACCGGATAGTCCACCCAGTTCGCATGTTCCCAGTACATGCGCCCCATGCCGGGCCAGGCAAACACCTGCTCGGTGATCAGCGCGCCACTAAACAGGAAAGGAATGTCGAGCATCACCAGGGTAACCAGAGGGATGATGGCGTTCTTGAAGGCGTGTCGCCACAACACCACGCGCTCGCTGAGCCCCTTGGCTCGCGCGGTACGCACATAGTCTTGCGAGATGACCTCGAGCATGCTCGAGCGCAGGTAGCGTGTGTACTTGGCGACCGAGCTCAACGACAACACGGTGACCGGCAAGACCAAATGCAGCAGCAGTTGCCCAAAGTTGCGGTCGCCCCGAATAGGATACATGCCTGCTGCCGGCAGGTAGGGCAATCCCGCTTCTCGCGCTTTGACCGCAAAGATGATGATGAGCATGAGTCCAAACCAGAACGTGGGCATGGCATAGCCAAAGAAAGAGAACCCGGTCACGAAATAGTCGCTGAATGAATACTGATGCGTGGCGGTATAGATGCCGAGTAGAAGCGAGATGGTCAGCGTCACCAGCAACGAGGTGAACATCAGAATAAGGGTGTTGCCCAGGCGCTCGCCGATCATGGTAAAGACGTCTTGATGCGTCAGGAACGACTGTCCCCAATCGCCTTTGAGCGTGTTCCGTAGCCAGTAAAAGTACTGCACGGCCTTGGGCTTGTCGAAACCGTACGTCTTTTCGAGGCGGATGAGGTCTTCAGAGCTGATATTGGGGTTGGAGACATAGATGGCCATCGGGTCGCCAGACGCCTGCACCAGGAAGAACGCCACCAGTGAAACGCCTAGCAGCACCGGGATAGAGATCAGCAGGCGCTTGACGATGTATCGGAACATGCATGCCTCCGTGTTGATAAGGGTGGTGAGAGGGGGCCTGGTCGGCCCCCTCTCGAGAGCCGCAGGTTATTCGACGACCTGCCACTCGGCGTAGCTGTAAGAATGCCCACCAAAGACGGTGGGGTTCACGCCTGTGACGCGGTCAGAAACGGCGAACACGTCGAGGCGATCATACACATACAGCGTAAAGTAGTCGTTGTAGATGGTCTCTTGCGCGGCCTTGATGCACTCGACACGCGCTTCGGGGTCGAGTTCGTTCAAGGCGCAAGCCATCTGCTCGTCCAGCGTCGGGTTCGAGTAACCCCAGGCGTTAGAGCCGGCGGGGTTGGTCTCGCAATCCTTGATCGACGAGGTCAGGAAAAAGTCAGACCATTCCTGCGCCAGGTCGATGCTGGCCGGGCTGTTGGTAAAGCCCATCACGTCAAAGTTGCTGGTGCCAAAGATGCCATCGGTGGCGCAGCCGCCAAAGAAGGTGGCCGACTGGTAGTTGTCGATGATCATCTCGACGCCGATGTCCTTGAGGTTCTGCTGGAAGAGCAGCTGCAGGTTCTCGCGCACCTGGTTGCCCGCGGTGGTCGAGTGCCGGAAGCTCAGGCGCACGCCATCCTTAACGCGGATGCCATCCTCACCCATTACCCAGCCGGCCTCATCGAGCAGGGCGGCCGCAGCCTCGGGGTCGTAAGGCACAGGCTCGAGATCAGTGTTCTGCCAGGGATGGTTGTCGAGCTCGGTGATGGCCACCTCGCCATAGCCCTGCAGAATGCCCGACACGGCAGACCAGCGGTCCATGCCCATCATGAGCGCCTTGCGAACATTGATGTCGTTAAAGATCGGGTGTGGCTGCGTCAGGTCCTGAGGATCGCGCAGGTTGAAATAGTACCGCTCGATGCTCAAGCCGGGCAGGGCGATGACCTCGACGTTCTGCATCTTGACGATGTCAGCGATCTGGGTCTCGCGCAGATCATAGGCCACATCCACGTCGCCCGTGCGCAGCAGCGCCAGGAGCGTGTTCATGTCTGGCACGAACTTGAAGATGATCTCTTCGACCTTTGGCGGGATCGGGGCATCCGGGTTGGCCTTGACCACGATACGGTCGCCAGGGATCCACTCTTGGAACACAAACGGGCCGTTGCCCAGCGGGGCACGCGCAAATTCGCTGTTGCCCGGATCTGCCACACCCTCGAGGGCGTGCTTGGGCAAGATGGGGAAGACCAGCGTCGAGGCCACGAACGGCACATAAGACTCGGAGAGCGTGACCACGGCGGTGAGCTCATCGATCACCTCGACGCTCTCGATCATATTCCAGCCCGCCGTCGTCTGCGACACGGTGGCCGGGTCCATGATGAACTCCCAGGTGAACTTGTAGTCTTCGGCGGTTACGGGCACGCCGTCATGCCAGGCAAAGCCGGGCTTGAACTTGAGCGTGATCGTCTTGCCGTCCTCAGAGACGCCACCGTTGTCGACTGTGGGCACCTCTTCGAGCATCTGAGCGACCAGCTCGTCGTTCTCATCGGTGGTCACCGGTGTATAGTACATCGATGCACCGAGGTCGTTGGCATGGGCATCATA
>JAAYDS010000273.1 GCA_012729155.1 Chloroflexota bacterium
CCACGAGGCGTGAACGATCATGCCTGATGGCCTCAGGTATGATCGTTACGACACTATTGTGAGGATGTGATGGAGCTGATAGCATACTGGGAGATCGTTCGCAGACGCTGGTGGTGGCTGGTGCTGGGCGCCCTGTTGGGCGCCGGCGTGGCCTTTGGCGTCAGCCGCCAGATGACCCCGCTCTACGAGGCCTCGACCACGGTGATGGTCGGCGCCGTCAACCGCAACCCGTCGCCCGTCACCAGTGAGATCAACGTCAGCCAGGATCTGGCCGCCACCTATGGAGAGCTGCTCAAGACCTATCATCTGCAGTCGGCCGCCATGGCCTCGCTCGGCTATGCCGGCCTGCCAGACGTGACCATCCAGGTGCAGCGCGACACCCAGTTCGTCGTGATCACCGTACGAGACCCGGTGCCGCAGCGCAGTGTGGCCATCGCCGACGCCCTGGTCGACCAGTTGCGACTGCAGCTGCCCGACAGCGAGCCGCTGCAGTTTGCCGAGCGGCAACTGGTCGTTCTGCAACAACGCATCGAAGAGCTACAACAGACCGAGGCCGCCGACGCCGACCAGCGCGCCGAGCTCGATGCCGCCGTGGCCGGTCTGCGCCAGCAGTATACCGAACTCTATGCCACCTACTCGCAGAACAGGGCCTCGGTCAACACCATCGACGTGGTCGACCCGGCGCGCCTGCCCACCAAGCCCGTCAGCCCCAAGACCATGCAGAACACCGCCCTGGCCGCCGTGCTGGGGCTGATGTTGGCTGCGGGCGCCGCCGTGCTGGCCGAGTATCTGCACAATGTCATCGAGCGGCCCGGCGACGTGACCGACGCCCTGGGCCTGCCCTATCTGGCCTCGGTGGGCCTGCTGCCCGAGAGCGAGTCTGGCGGGCGCCGCGAGCGCATCTGCGTCGACAAGCCCCAGTCGCCCCACGCCGAGGCCTTTCGCTTTGCCTCGGTGGTGCTGCGCTACTCGCTGCCCGCCGAAGCTCAGCCCGCCATCATGGTGACCAGCGGCGGCAAGGGCGAGGGCAAGACCACCCTGGCCACCTGCCTGGCTATCGTCGAGGCCCAGGCTGGCAAGCGCGTCATACTGGTAGATGCTGACCTGCGTCTGCCCGATCAGCACGAGGTCTGGGGCCTGCCCAACGACGCGGGCCTCTCGTCGCTGCTCACCGGCCAGGCCGACGGTATCGACGCGGCGCTGCATACCACCTCAGTGGCTAACCTGCGCGTGCTCACCGCTGGCCCCAAGACGGCCAACCCCACCGGCCTGGTGTCGTCGTCAGCCTTTGCCCGGCTCATCGCCGACCTGGGCGAGCGTGCCGATATGGTCATCGTTGACACGCCGCCGGTGCTCTCGGTGGCCGACACGTCGGTGATGGCCCGCGCCGTCTCGGGCGTGGTGCTGGTGGTGCGCGCGGGCGTCACCACGGCCCCCGCCTGTGCCGCTGCCGCCGACCTCATCGCCCGCTCAGAGGGGCGCCTGCTGGGCGTCTTTGTCAACGCCCTCAAGCCGCAGCGCGGCCGTAGC
>JAAYDS010000274.1 GCA_012729155.1 Chloroflexota bacterium
CAATGCATATCGTCGTCGTAGCCAACGGCGTGCTGAACAATGCTGAACAGGCGGCGAGCCTAATCCACAATGCCAACCTGGTGGTGGCCGCCGATGGCGGCGCCAACTGGCTCTGGCGACAGGGGTTGCCAACAGATGTGCTGATCGGCGACCTGGACTCGATTCTGCCAGAGGCACTGGCCGCGCTCGAAGCGGCGGGTTGCACGATATTGCGCCACCCCGCCGCCAAAGATGAGACCGATACAGAGTTGGCGCTGATCTATGCTGCACACCGCGACCCCTCGCGCATCACCCTGATAGGCGCTTTGGGGGGGCGGGTGGATCATGAGGTGGCTAACCTGATGCTGTTGGGCCTGCCCGAGCTACAGAGGATCCATGTGGTCATCTGCGATGGCGACACACGGGTGCGCCTGCTGCCTGAGGGTCAGTCTGACCTGATCGGTGCCGCAGGAGACATGGTGTCTCTGCTCCCCTGGGGGGGAGATTGCCACGGCATCACTACCATCGGGCTGGCCTACCCGCTGCATGATGAACCACTACTGATGGGCGGGGCGCGGGGCATCAGCAACGTCATGCTTGAGCGGCGGGCCACTATCGATGTGCGTAGCGGGCGGTTGCTGTTGGTGCATACACAACAGGCGGGCTCCGGTGCTACGCCAGCGCAGAGGGAACAGTGATGAGGCCCCGCTTCTATCGCGCCTTCAGGCAGGCGTTGCCCGCAGTGGCTCTCATCGTTGGTTTGCTGGCGCTGTGGGAATTGCTGGCCAGGCTCCTCGACATCCAGGAGTGGCTATTGCCAGCGCCCAGCGCCGTGTGGAGCGCAGGCATCGACTCGCTGCAGTTGCTCTGGCCACATGTGGTGCGCACGCTGGTAGAGACGCTGTTGGGCTTTGCGGTCGCGCTGATGGCGGGCCTGGGCCTGGGCATCGCTATAGACCTGTCACCGTTGCTCCGTAGGGCCATCTATCCCCTCCTGGTAGCCTCTCAAACGGTGCCGACCATTGCTATTGCGCCCTTGCTGGTGATCTGGTTTGGCTATGGCCTGCTGCCCAAGATCATTGTGGTGGGGCTGGTCTGCTTCTTCCCGGTGGTGGTCAACACCGCCGATGGCCTGCGGTCGGCCAGCAGCGACCTGCTGGCATTGCTGCGCACCATGGGGGCCACTCGCGGCGATCTGTTCTTCAAGGTGCGCCTGCCCTCAGCGCTCCCCATGATCTTTACCGGCATCAAGGTGGCCATTACCTACAGTGTGGTTGGCGCCATCATGGGCGAATGGGTGGGCGCCAGCCGCGGCTTGGGCATCTTTATGCTGCGTGCCACCAACTCGTTCCGCACAGACTGGGTGTTCGTGAGTATCTTTGTCAGCGCCGTGCTCAGCCTCGGGCTGTTTGGGCTGGTGAACGTGGTTGAGCGGCTGCTACAGCCCTGGCGCTTTGGCAGGCAAGAGCACTGGGAGGAGTTATCGAAATGAACAAGCTATCGACATGGCGCCATCTGGCGCTGATCGTGAGCCTGGTGGGGGTGCTGTTGACGGGCTGCAAGCGCCCGCAAGAACTGGAACCGGTGGTGCTGACCCTCGACTGGGTGCCCAACACCAACCATACCGGCTTTTACGTCGCCCTAGAAAAGGGCTGGTACGCCGAACAGGGCCTGGCTGTAGAAATTCAGGTACCGGCCGACCCATCGGCGGCACTAAAACAGGTGGCCGCGGGCAATACACCGTTTGGCGTGAGCTTTCAGGATGAGGTGACCGTGGCGCGCGCCAGCGGTATACCGGTCGTTTCGATCGCAGCCATCGTGCAACACAATACCTCGGCGATTGCCTCGCTGGCGTCGGCGGGCATTGAGAGCGCAGCCGACTTTGAGGGCAAAACCTACGCCTCTTTTGGCCTGCCCATCGAACGCCCACTACTGCAAGGCCTGATGCAATGTGAGGGCGCCGATATCGACCAGCTCGAGTTTGTGGATGTCGGCTATGATACCTTTCCTGCCCTGGTAGCCGGTCGGGCCGATCTCATCTGGATCTACCAGGGTTGGGACGGCGTGCAGGCTGAGCTGATGGGCGTGGAGCTGAACACCGTGCCGCTGTATGGTGATTGCGTGCCCGATTATTACACACCGGTGATCATCGCCGGCGAATCGACGTTGGCTGAGCGGTCCGAGTTGGTAAGCCGCTTTCTCGCTGCTACCGAGCGCGGCTACTCGTACGCCATAGAGCATCCTGTTGAAGCAGCAGATATCCTGATCAAACACTCGCCCGAAAGCGACGCTCAGTTGGTGCGCGCCAGCCAGGCGTGGCTGAGCGATCACTACCAGGCCGATGCCCCGCGTTGGGGTGTGCAGAACCCCACAGTCTGGCGCACTTTTGTCGACTGGATGGTCGCAAACGGGCTTCTCTCGGAACCCATCGATGCGGATGCTGCCTTCTCTAATGCTTACCTGGCCGAATAGAGTGCGATCATGAGCCCACTGGCGGTCGAGGTCGAGCAGGTCAGCAAGCGCTTTAGGGTGGATGGCCATATCGTCCACGCCCTTGATGGGGTGTCGCTACACGCGGCTGAGGGTGAGTTTGTCTCTCTGGTAGGGCCCAGTGGTTGTGGCAAGAGCACGCTGCTCAACCTCATCTGTGGCCTGATGGAGCCGGATAGCGGTACGATCAGGCTACAGGGCGACACCTTGCCTCGTCTGGGGCGCGTGGGCCTCATGCCCCAACAAGACCTGCTCATGCCCTGGCGACGCGTGATGGATAACCTGTTGCTCGGCCCCGAGATCCAGCGCCGCGACCGACAGGAGGCCGAACAAGAGGCCCAAGCGTTGCTGCCACTGTTCGGGCTTGAGGGCTTTGCACAGAGCTATCCTTCGCAACTCTCGGGGGGCATGCGCCAGCGGGCCGCGCTGCTGCGCACCATGTTGGCCCACCCCACTGTGCTGGCCCTGGATGAGCCTTTTGGGGCTTTGGATGCCCTCACACGGCGCGGAATGCGAGACTGGCTGCTGCAGGTGTGGGAGCGCTTTGGGCAGACGGTGCTGTTCGTGACCCACGACGTCGACGAGGCGATCTACCTGTCAGATCGCGTGCTGGTCATCTCTTCGCGGCCTGGCACTGTAGCGCTCGAGGTCAACGTGCCCCTACCGCGTCCACGCATACAGACGCAGCTAGATACGCTCGAGGCGGCGCATATCCGCCATCGCCTGCTGACAGCACTGGGGCTGTAATGAGCGCAGTCATCACCATCACCAAGCTCGATTTCGAAGGGCGCGAACGCCTGACCTACCAGGGCCAGCGCGTCTTTGCCAACGAACAGACCACCGTGGTGCGTTGCCGGTGGGAGGCGCCCAAGCCGTTTGCGGTCGGCGCCTTTGTTCTACAGGCGGGAGATCTGTTCATCGAGCACTATTACCCCGATGAGCCGTTCAACATCATGGCGGTGTACAGCCCCCGGGGCGAGCTCAAGGGCCATTACTGCAACATCACCGCGCCGGCAGAGATCGCGGCGGCAAGCATACGCTGGCGCGATTGGTTACTCGACCTGCTAGTGCTGCCCGATGGCGGTGCCATCGAGCTGGATCGCGATGAACTGGATGCCTTGCCAGCCAGGCACAGGCTGCGCGTAGACGCCGAGCAGGGTATGCACCGCCTGCGCGCCTGGCTGGCCACACATCATTGGCCACTGGACAAGTCAAGCGTCGCTCTCTAGAATGACGCTATGCCAGCGCCAGTCCACAGTGCCTCACAGAGCCGTTATCTGTTGATGATCCGCCTGCCTCGCACTACCGAGGTGCGCATCGAGGATCGGTTTCTGCCCAGCGTCGGCGCCACACGCCCTCCGATGGGCTATCATATCTCCATCGTAGGGCCCTTCTACTGGGCTTCTGATAACGTCGAGCCCTCTCTCTCCCGCACAAACAGCGCCTGCGCTCAGGCAAGCCCACTTGCATTGCGCATCCGCGGTGTTGATGTGTTCGAGAACGCTCCCGACGATTGCGGCGTCTTTTTGCATGTTGGGCCGGTGCGTCCGCTACGAGCGCTGCGCGAGCGGCTGTTAGCCGCGCTAGGTGAGGCGATTACACCACAGTATCATCGCGTCGGCCCCTACCGCCCCCACGTGACCATCGGCCTCAACCTGCCCTCGCGGGTGGGGCAGGCGCTGCTGCAGAGTGGCAAGCAACCCTTTCGAGCACGTTTTGCTGCCGACGAAGTATGGCTGATGGAGCAACGCCCCCAGAGCCCCTGGCGCCCGCTGCTGGCTTTTTACCTGGGCTCTGCCGCCAATGGCAGCGAACGCGCTCCAAGACGACTTGACGTGGAGCACATAGATGGCTAGATCTCGAACTGCTGTCCCTCTTCGGGGATAGACGTCTTGCGCACGCCCAGGCCCTCTAGCCCCCTGGCGATGGCCTCGCAGGCTTCGAGATCGCCGTGAACAGCAAAGGCCTTTTTGATCCTGTGCGGCTCCAGTTGCTGAACGTAACTCAGGAGCTCTTTTTCATCGGCGTGCGCGCTATAGCCGTTGATCGACTCGATGCGGGCCCGTGCTCGATAGCGCCCTCCGAGGATCGAAACCTCCTCGACGCCATCTAGAATGCGTCTCCCCAGGGTGTGCTCAGCCTGAAAGCCCACGAACAAGATCGTATTTCGCGATGATTCGATGTTGTTCTTGAGGTGATGCAGAATGCGGCCTGCCTCGCACATGCCCGAGGCGCTTAGAATAACCGCCGGACCTTGGAGAGTATTGAGTGCCTTGCTCTCTTCAACCCAGCGGGTATAGCGCAGGCGCTCGAAGCCGAAGGGATCACGCACCTCTAGCATGAACTCGCGTGCCTCGCGGTCATAATACTCGGGGTGCAGGCGAAAGATGTCGGTGACATCGATGGCCAACGGCGAATCGACAAAGATGGGCACGTCGCCGATGGCGCCCGCATTGGCCAGCCGATGCAGGGCGTAGACGATCTCTTGTGTGCGCCCCACGGCAAAAGCCGGAATGATGACCTTGCCGCCCCGCGATGCCGTCTCGTTGACGACTCGCAGCAGCTTGGCCTCGGCATCCTGGGGCGTGTCGTGCTGGCGGCCACCATAGGTGCTTTCGGTGATGAGATAGTCGGGCGCGGGCACCACCTGGGGGTCTCGCAAGATGGGCAAGTCCCTACGACCCACATCTCCCGTAAACATCAGGCGATAGCTACGGCCATCCTCTTGCACGTCGAGGGCCACAAAAGCCGAGCCGAGAATATGACCGGCATCGTACAGGGTGAGGTCGACGCCAGAAGCGATAGGCAGGCGCCGTTCGTACCCGACCGACACGAAATGGCCGAGGCTCCGGGTGGCATCCTCTTGGGTATAGATAGGCTGTATGGCATGTTCTCCACGCAGGCCCTGCTTGCGGTTGAGGTAGGCAGCATCTGACTCCATGATATAAGCCGAATCGCGCAGCATGCTGCTACACAGGTCGCGCGTGGCATGTGTGGCATAGATGGCCCCCTCAAAGCCAGAGCGCACCAGGTTGGGGATATTGCCGCTATGATCAATGTGCGCATGTGAGAGCACCATGGCGTCGATGTGGCGAGCGTCAAAGGGCAGCTCACGGTTGCGCTTGAACGCCTCAGCGCGGTGCCCCTGATAGAGGCCGCACTCCAGCAGAATCCGCTGGCCGTTGACCTCGAGAAGATGCATTGACCCCGTAACCGTACGTGCAGCGCCGCAAAAGCGTATCTTCATGACAACCTCGCATAGGGGATGTGGTCATTATCGGCCCCATACCCTTTACGTCAAACCACTGGATTACCCAATCGAGCGTGTTTGGCGTATCCTCTCATGTCAGTTGGGTTTGTGCATTGTATGGCAGATGGGCCCAATAGGGGGTAAAGGTGACACCGAGCATCGTCGTCGAGCCGATCAGCACCGCCAAAGAACTGCGCGAGTTTGTGCTCTTTCCTTTTGAGGTTTACCGCGGCGACCCCAACTGGGTGCCGCCTCTCATCAATGATCGCATCAAGCACTTTGACCCTCATCATAACCCCTTTTTCGAGCACGCAACTGTGCAACTGTTTGCTGCTCGACGCAGCGGGCGAATCGTGGGCACCATCGCTGCCATCGACGACCAAGCTCACAAAGCCACCTGGAACGAGTCGGTGGGGTTCTGGGGAGCACTCGAGGTCCTACCCGACTATGAAGCCGCGACGGCCCTCTTCGACGCGGCGCGCAACTGGTTGGCTGCGCGGGGCGTTGACACCATGCGAGGCCCACTCGACTTGCACATCAACGATGAGATCGGTCTGCTCATCGAAGGACGTGACAGCCCGCCCGTCGTCATGATGACCTACTGCCCGGCGTACTATCAGGAGTACATCGAGCGCTATGGCATGACCAAGGCCAAAGACATCCTGGCGTTCAAGACCGCTATCTACGAGTTTGGCCCCGATGTCCAGGGCCTGCCTGAGCGCCTGGCGCGCTTTGCCAAGATCTCAACGGAACGATATGGCGTGACCATCCGCAAGATCGATTTTGGGCGCCTCGACGCAGAGATGGAGCTGGTTAAGCCGATCCATCGCGCTGCCTGGTCCAAGAACTGGGGCGCCGTACCCATGACCGATGCCGAGTACGATTATCTGGCGAATGCCCTCAAGGCCATCGCAGACCACGACATGTGCTACCTGGCCTTTATCGACGACAAGCCCGTGGGCGTGTTTGTGGTGCTGCCCGACTATTGCCAGCCGTTGCGCCATATGAACGGACGCATGCTACCGCTGGGCTGGCTCAAGTTCCTATGGCATCGCCGCAAGATCGATGGCATTCGCGTGCTGATCATGGGAGTGCTCGAAGAGCATCGCCTCAAGGGCATCGAGGCCCTCTTCTACAAGGCCGCCTGCGAGGAGGCAGTCCGTAAGGGCTACCGTTGGGCCGAGATGTCGTGGATTCTGGAGGACAACTACAAAGTGATCCGCGGAATCGAGGGCATGGGGGGCGAAGTGTACAAGCGCTACCGCATCTACGACGTGTCGACGAGAGGGGAGCATGACGACTAGCGCCAGACCGATACGGATTGTTACCGATAGTGCGGCCGACATTCCACCAAACGTGGCCGCGAGGCTTGGGATCATCACCGTGCCACTGACGATCTCGTTCGGTGATCAGGTCTTTGCTGACCAGGAGCTTTCTACAGACGAGTTCTGGCAACGCGCTCACAGCGCTGTACACCCCATTACTTCGCAACCCCCCGCAGGCGCGTTCTTCTCGGTCTTTGAGGGGCTGGTTGCTATGGGGCTAGACGTGATCTGCATCACCCTTACCGGTGCTCACTCTGGCACCTATAGCTCGGCATGGAGCGCCGCCAGCCACTTTAGAGACCATGTCACTGTGGTCGATTCACGCGCCATATCGATGGCCATGGGCTGGCAGGTGATCCACGCCGCCGAGATGGCCCTACGCGGCGCCTCTCGCGAAGAGATCCTCAGCAGCATCGCCTCTATGCGCTCCAGAACGCGAGTGCTGATCCAGCTCGATACGGTAGAGTTCATCCGCCGCGGCGGCCGGCTCAGCGTGGTCATGCCAGCCATCGATCGCATGGTGCGGGCTCTCAGCATCAAGCCGATCCTCAACCTGGTCGAGGGGCAACTGCGCCTGCTCGGTGCGGCGCGCTCTACAAGCAAGGGCCTGGCGCGCATCGCCAGCGAGATCAGTGCGCTCGGGCCGCTAGAGTTGGTGCAGATCATGCACATTCGGGCCTCTCAGGCCGCCTCTACCCTGGCCCATGAGATCGTAGCTACCACCCAAGTAACCATGGACCGCATCGGCATCGGCGAGGCGGGCCAGGTGCTCTCCTGTCACGGTGGAGACGGGGTTGTGGGCATCGGCGCATTGCTCGCAAGCTAGGCTGCAGAGCGCCTAGCGAAAGATGGCTCCGCGCCGCAGCAGATTCGCGTTGGTGACCACGGTGATCGAGCTGCTGGCCATGGCCAGCTCGGCCAGCGCAGGGTGCATCAGCCCCAGCATGGCCAGCGGCAGCATGACCAGGTTGTAGAAAAAGGCCCAGAA
>JAAYDS010000275.1 GCA_012729155.1 Chloroflexota bacterium
AGACGCTATGCGGTGATCGGAGCGGGATCGCGTGGGCTCAACATGTTTGCGAGGCCACTGCTCCGTGACCTGGCGGATTGCACCGATCTCGTTGGGCTGTGTGACCTGAACCCTCTGCGCCTGGCCAGTGCGGCGCGCGAGCTGGCGCCGTTGATGAGCGCCGAGCTGCCCACCTTTGTCTCGCTGACCGAGATGCTGGCGACCGTTAGGCCCGATGCCCTCGTCGTGGCCACAGTCGATCGTACGCATGCCGAGCTTGCCGTGCAGGCCATGCATGCTGGCTGCGATGTGATCTTGGAAAAGCCGATGGCTACCACGGCCGAGGGCGTGCTAGCCATCCTCAGGGCCGAGCGTGAGACGGGCCGCCAGGTCAAGGTGAGCTTTAATGCGCGCTATGGCGCGGCCGCCGAGACCATCGCGCGCCTGCTACGACAGGGCGCCATCGGTCGGGTGTTGTCGGCCGAGTTCGTCGAGTACCTGGACACTTCACATGGCGCAGACTATTTCCGGCGCTGGCACCGCCGCAAAGAGAACTCGGGTGGGTTGCTGGTGCACAAGGCCTCGCACCACTTTGACCAGCTCAACTGGTGGCTGAGCGATGACCCGGTGCGCGTCTATGCCGATGGCGGCCTGCGCTTCTATGGGCCTACGCGCCTGGAGCGCGGTGAGCGTTGCCGCACGTGCGCCTATTACGGTGAGTGCCCCTTCTTCCTCGACATCGAGGCAAATGAGCAGTTGCGCGCCATGTATCTCGAGACAGAGTCGGCTGACGCCTACTGGCGCGACCGTTGCGTCTTTGCTCGTGAGATCGATATCGAAGACACGCTCGGGCTGGTGATCCGCTACCAGGGCGGGGCCATCGTTACCTATGCCCTCTGCGCTTTTGCCCCTTACGAGGGGCAGCGTATCGGCTTTAACGGCACCCAGGGCAGGCTCGAGGTCGACCTGGTCGATCGTTATCACGGGCCCGACGATCAGGGCACTCTGCGTGAGTATGCCCTCGACACGCCCGCTGTAGTGCGGGTGAGCCCCCTTTTTGGGCGGCCTTTTGAGGTGCCCATCGAGCAGCGTAACGAAGTTGGGCACGGCGGCGCTGACGCGCGCATTCGCAATCATCTCTTCCGCCCTGAAGCCGATGACCCGCTGGCACAGCGCGCCGACGCGCGCGCAGGCGCGCTCTCGGCGCTGGTGGGCATTGCTGGCAACCGGTCGCTGGCAACTGGGGCGGCGGTGGACATCACGAAGTTGCTCGAGGGCTAGGCCAACACCCAGGAGCAGATATGGCTGGCCAGTGGCACACAAAGCAATGGCGCTTTAGGCTGTACGCGGCTCTGGCTACCTTGACGGCGCTGACACTCTTCGTGCTGGGGCTGGATCTCTTTGAGATGTGGCTGATCGTGCTGGTCAGCGCCTATGCATATTGGGTCTTTAGGCTGGACTAGAGGAGGTGTGGTGATACGCGCGGTTTCATTCGATCACTGGGGCACCCTGGTCGATGCGGATCATAGCAACAAGGGCGAGCGTCTTGGCTTTTTGGGGCGCTATTTGCCCGCCGCCAACGGCGAGCAAATAGCTCAGGCGTGGGATCGTAGCTGGGAGCGCTTCCACAAGCTGTTGTTCAGCGGCCTCAGCCCCAGCACACCCACATTCCTGAGTTTTGTGCTCGACGAGCTGGGCATTGCCCTCGAGCCCGATGCTTACGCTCAGGTGGTAGGCTACTGGCAGGCAGCCATGCTCGATGCGCCGCCGCGCCTGTTGCCGGGCGTTGTCGAGGTGCTTGAGGCGGTGCGCGCTCGGGGCCTGCGCGTGGGCTTGATCTCTGACACCGGAGTGACGCCAGGCTCTGTGCTAAAAGAGCGGCTGCGACAGACTGGTCTGTTGCCTTACTTTGATCATCTCACCTTCTCAGACGAGATTGGCGTCACCAAGACGCGACAGTACCCCTTCCGCCATACGGCACAGGCGCTCGGCGTCAGCGTCGCTGACATGCTTCACGTGGGCGATCTCCCCGAAACCGACATTCGCGGCGGCCGAGCTGCAGGCTGTCGTACGGCTCTACTGCTCGAGGTGTCTGATCGTCGCGATGGCATTCCAGACGCCGATCTGGTGCTCGAGCATCTCATTGATCTGCCCACCGCGCTCGACAAGCTCTAAGCCCATATCACGCGAAATGAACAACGCCCCGTTACCAAACGGGGCGTTGTTCATTGAACAGGCGCGTTTACTTGGCGCAGCGAAAGCCCAGCGTGCTGAACTTGAAGGTTGGCTCGCCCGAGCCCCGAGCCGTGGTTGTGACGCTCTCGGCGGCGTCGAACCACGAGCCACCGCGGTATACTTTATGTGTTTCGCCAAAGCGGTCCATGTAGTAGAGGCTGCCGCGATAGGCATCGAACCAGTCTGCAGTCCACTCCCAGACGTTGCCCACCATGTCTTCGGCCCCGTAAGGGCTGGCCCCTGACGGGTAACTATCTACTGGCGACGTATCGCGCACGCCCGATTCTGCCGAGTTGGCCCTGGCGCTGTCAAAGGAATCCCCCCAGGGGTAGATGCGGCCATCATCGCCACGAGCGGCCTTTTCCCACTCCATCTCCGTCGGCAGGCGCTTGCCGGCCCAGGCGCAGTAGGCGCTGGCATCCTCCCAGCTTACCCACACCACAGGATGGTTCTCCTTGCCTGTGGCGATAGCGCCATCTTCCCAGTGACGCGGTGCTTCGGCCCCGGTGTCGTCCACATAGGCCTGATAGTCGGCATTGGTCACAGGATACTTGTCGATG
>JAAYDS010000034.1 GCA_012729155.1 Chloroflexota bacterium
GGCGGTTGGGCAGGGCGGTTTCGTCCCGCGAGGGCGGGGCCTGCAGACGACTGGCCACGCGGCTGGCATCGACCAGCCACAGGCGCCCCTGGCAGGTGAGCAGCGGCCAGCCCTGGCGGCCCAGCGCTCTCAAGTGGCGGCGCACCGTGACGGGGGCGCGGCGACGTGCGGCGGCCAGCTCGGGCACGGTCAGCGGGCCAGCGCGGCGCAGCGCCAGGCTGAGGGCCGTGGCCAGGGTGGCGCGCAGAGGGTCGGGCAGCTGCAGCGCGCGGTCATCGACGAGCAGCAGGGCATTGAGCGCGGTGGGCATGGTGGGCGCCTCCTTGATCCGAACATTTGTTCGTATGATGATGCAAGCCCCGTCGCCGTGTCAATGGGGAGCCGCGCGGGCACTTGACGTAAGTGCTAGAGCGCGGTAGGCTAAGGCTGTTCCGGCAAAAAGACGGGCCGGTGGTTACGAGGAGGTCTCATGGACGCGATCAGCGAGGCAATGACGCGCGCTCAGGCGCAAGGCTATCTGGTGAGCGGCACGGGGGTCACCTGGCTCGAGTGCGAGATCCGTTGGCGGCGGCAGTGCCAGGCGTGCGGCGAGCCGGTGGTGGTGGTCTCGCAGCGCAAGCGCCGCGCCGACGTGAGCCTGTTTTTGGATCGCATCCCCCACATAGACACCGACGCCGAGGCGCTCTATGAGCGCCTGAGCGCCGCGCAGCCGCTCAGTTTCAGCGCCGAGCGCCTGTCGGTGACGCGCGGCATGATGGGCACCCGCGAGCTGTTCCAGGCGATGGCCATCGGCAGTCTGGAGATCGACGAGGCGTTGCGGCTGGCGCCGGTGCTGGTCGAGGCCGGCCGCGAGCTGGTGGCCGCCGCCCGCGCCTGAGGCCGAGGCGCCGCAGACAGGGCCGCTGGGTCTACCCCGAGAGGCCCAGCCTGGCGCGCAGGCCCCCGTGGCCGCCGCCAGACGAGCGCGCCAGCGGCCTAGTCTTGCTCGGCGTCGTCGCCAGTGGCGCGCTGCTCTCCCAGCCCGTTCATCAGCGCCGAGATGCCCCCCGCGACGAGGAACAGCGGCCAGATGCGCCCCCACCGCCAGCCCAGCAACAGCGTGAGCGCCACCAGCGTGAGCACCGCGGCGCCCAGCAGCGAGCCGCCTACCTTGGGCGTCCAGCGGCCGGCGCGCCGCAGCGCCGTGATGCCGTTGAGCAGCGAGCCCACGGCCGGCACCAGGATGAACACCGCCCACCAGTTGTGCAGGCCAATGCTGATGATGTCGAGGTTGCGTAGCAGGATGAGCACGCCGGCCAACAGCAGCAGGCCCCCCCAGAGCAGGTTGTCGTTCCAGCGGCTGGCGGCGGGCTGCTGCTCGTCCTCTTCGGGCGCCAGAGCCTCGAGGGGCTCGACGTCGAACTCGGACGGCGCCGTGGGCGTGGGTTCGGGTGAGAGGGGTACCGTCATGGCGACCTCCAGGCCGCACCAGATAGAGTGTGGCGTGTGCGGCCCACCGCCTCAATATAGCAATGTGTGGCGTAAATGTCAACGGTATTTAGTGAGAATATCGAGCCCGCCATGCGCCAGGGCGGTTGCCAGCGGCGCCCCGAAGGGCTATGCTGATGGTGGCGGTTGTGCCACAGCCAGTTCGCTCATGCTGCACAAGGAGGCTTGATGAACCGAACGATGCGCCAGGGTTTCTTTCCGGCGTTGCACGCCATGCCCGTGGTGCGCGATGCGCCCGTGCCCGTCTGCCACGACGGTGAGGCGCTGGTCAAGGTGCACATGGCCAGCATCTGCAACCTGACCGACACCCACACCATCGAGGGCCTGCACCCGCCGCACCACCTGTGGATCGACCATTTTGAGAACCCGCCCAACAGCTTTCCCGCGCCCATGGGCCACGAGGCCGGCGTCGAGGTGCTCGAGGTGGGCCGCGGCGTCAGGGGGCTCAAACCAGGCGACCGCGCCTTTACCGTGCGCGCCAGCGAGATGTTCGCCGAGTATGCCGTCATCCAGCCCGGCGACGCCACGCTGATCCCCGACGGCATCTCGTGGGACGTGGCCGCGCCCCTCGAGATGCTCACGGCGGTGTGGCCGGTGGTCGAAGAGTGCGTGCGCCCAGGCGACCGCGTGGTGATTCTGGGGCAGGGGGCGTCGGGGCTGATCGCGACGCAACTGGCGCGGCTGAACGGGGCGGCGCAACTGATCGTGGTCGAGCCGCACGCCTATCGCCGCGAGCTGGGGCTGCAACTGGGCGCCGACGTGGCGCTCGACCCTGGCGCGGTAGACGTAGAGGCGGCGGTTGTCGAGCTGACGGGCGGCGGCGCGCACGCGGTGATCGAGTGCGTGGGCTCGCCCGAGACGCTGGGGCTGACGGTGCGGCTGCTCAAGCGCAAGGGCCTGTCTGACGAGGGCTATGGCGGCATCATCGGCGTGTTCGGCGCCTGTCGGCAGCCGGCCCCATTCGATTTTATGATGCTCCACTGGAAGGGCGCGCGCATCTGCACGGCGGCGGGCTCTCGCTTTGGCTATACCAACTATTCGCGGCTGGCCTGCGTCAACCTGGCCGAGCGCGGCCTGTTCCGGTTTGAGCCGTTGATCACCCACAAGTTCCCGCTCGAGGCGCTGCCGCTGGCCTTTGACATGATCATGCAACACAGCGACCGCTTTGTGAAGGTGCTGGTGGATCCTTGGGGGCCGCTGGCCGCTGCCGCCGCTGGCCCCGAGGCCTATCGCGTCTATGACGAGGCGCGCGGCTGGTAGCAGCGGCCGCGCGGTGTGGCGGGGCTTGCCGCTTGGCAGGCCGGCGGCACGTTCTACGGGGTGCGAGGGGGCGATGAGTGGCAAAGTCTTTATCGGCGTCACCGATGACCAGTGGTATCAATATCTCGCGGGCCTGCGCCCCCCAGAGGTGAACTTTTGGCGGCCCAGCCCTCGCAGCGCCTTTCGGGTGTTGCGCCGCGGAGAGCTCTTTCTCTTCAAGCTGCACAGCCCTCAGAACTATATCGTCGGCGGCGCGACCTTTGTGAGTTACAGCCGCCTGCCGCTCTCGCTGGCGTGGGACGCCTTTGAGCAGCGCAACGGGGCGCCCAGCGACGACGCCCTGTGGCGCATGATTGCGCGCTACCGCGGCCAGGACATGCAGGCCGACCCAGACCCCATGATCGGCTGCATCGTGCTGGTCGAGCCCTTTTTCATACCCCAGCAGGCCTGGCTGCCTGTGCCGATGGACTGGGGGCGCGGCATTATCCAGGGCAAGTCGTACGAGGTGACGAGCGATGTGGGGCGGCGCCTGCTAGAGCAGGTGAGGCCCTTTATGGCGACGCCTGACGACGCCGTGCTCGAGAGGCGCATCGCCGAAGAGGGCGCCCACTACGGCGCCGAGACGCTGGTGCGCCCGCGGCTGGGGCAGGGGGCGTTCCGCGTGGCGGTGATCGAGGCGTATGGCCGGCGCTGCAGCGTGACGGGAGAGCGCGTGCTGCCGGTGCTCGAGGCCTCGCACATCAAGCCATACAACGAGGCGGGCCCGCACGCCATCGAGAACGGCATCTTGCTGCGGTCAGACCTGCATAACCTCTTTGACCGCGGCTATATGACCATCACCGAGGATCACCACGTCGAGGTGAGCGGGCGCATCAAGGCCGAGTTCGACAACGGCAAAGAGTACCTCAGGCTGCACGGCGCGCCTCTGGTGGTGACGCCCAGGCAGGCGATCGACAGACCCTCGCCCGAGTTCATCCGCTGGCACAACGAGCACCGCTACCGCGGATAGGCGCCCGCGGTAGCCTTTTGCACAGCCACAGCCGCGGCGCCGCTAGAGGTCGGGCGGCGTCAGCTCGTGGATGACGTGGCGCAGCTTGCCCGCACCGGTCTGGCGCAGGGCGTCTACGGGGCACACGTCGATGCGCACCTGGCTGCCCAACACGGCCTGCAGCGCAGCGCGCAGGTCGCGCTCTACCTCGTCGGCGCGCGCCCCAGGCGCCAGCACCACCGGCACCGAGAGGTGGTCGAGGGCGTGCTGCACCACCTGAAACTGCCAGATGCGCGCATCGCGCGTGAGGGGCGCCCCGATGGTGGCCAGGGTCATCCAGTTGCCATCGAGGCCATAGACGCCGTCCATGTCGCGCCCCTCGAGGGTGGCCAGCAGCGGCAGGTTACGCCCGCAGGGGCAGGGCTCGGTTGCCCAGGCGCCGCGGTCTCCGATGGCATAGTTGAGCAGCACGGTGCCGCGGTTGAGCAGGTTCGACACCACCAGGTCGCCCACCACGCCTGGCGGGCAGGGCTGACCGCCCTCGTCGATGATGCGCAGCGGGTAGAGGTCGGTGTTGATGTGATAGCCGCGGTGCGCCTCGCACTCAAAGCCGATCTTGAAGGCCTCGATCGACTGGTAGGCCGAAAAGACCTCGATGCCATAGTGCTCGGTGAGCAGCGTGCGCGCCCGCGCCGGCAGCGGGTCGGCGGCAAAGCGGATGATGCGCGGGTGGTAGAACGCGCGCCCGTGGCGATAGGCGTGCATGATGGTGCGCCCCAGCACCGAGCCATAGCCATAGACGATGTCGGGCTGGCGGCGGTCGATGGCGGCCAGGATGGTCTCGGGCGCGTCGTCGACAAAGGCGCGCGCCTCTTGCGAGCGGCGCCACATGTTGGCCCAGGCGGGCCAAAAGGCGTTGGCGCGGGTGAGCGGCCGCAGTGAGCCGGCGCCGTGGGGCGAGCTGAGGCCCAGGGCGCGCAGGCGGCGCCCCTTGCCGATGAGGCGGCGGTGGATGCTGGTCTCGCGCTCGCCGTGGGCCACGCTCTGGTAGATGGCGTTCAGCGTGTGATAGATGGCCTTGGGCCGCCCCGTAGAGCCGCTGGAGCGCATCTCTCGCAGGGTGGCGCGGTCGAACTCGCGCGAGTGCAGGCGTTCGGGGTCGGTCTGCAGGTCGGCCGCCGAGATGAGCGGCAGGCGCTGCAGGTCGTCAAACGTGTCAAAGTCGTCGGGCGTGAGGCCCAGGCGGTCGAGCGCCTCGGTATAGTGGGGCACCCAGCGGTAGGCATAGGCCAGCATGGCCCGCACGCGGCGGTCGCGGTCGCGCGCGATGCGCTCGGGCGAGCGAAAGGGGTAGCGGGCCTGCCCGATGACGTGCCAGGCGAGGTAGGCCGTCCAGTAGGCGCGGTTGAGCGGGTTGGTCATGGGTTGGGCGCTCCCTTCAGCGGGCCAGATGTGGCGCGATGTTACCCGCGTTGCGCCGTGCGGGCAAGGGCGTAACGCCCGCGCAGGGCCTGGCTGGCGGCAGGGTGTCAGGCGCTGGCCGGCGCGTGGGCATGAACGCGGCCCCGCAGATCATGGCCGGCCGCCAGCAGCGCTGCCGCCGCCTCGCCGTTCAGGCCGATGAGGTTGATGCCGCGCTCGACGGTGTGCGCCAGCACCTGCGCCATGTCGTTGCACTCGGGCTGCGACAGGTTGACGGCGTGCACGCCGCGCATCTGCGCCACCAGCGGCACAAAGTGGCAGCCTCGCCCGCAAAAGTGGATGGCCCCGCCACCAAAACGGTCGAGCAGGCGCTGATCGTAGGGCTGCACGAACTCGGCAAACATGGCCGGCGAGAGGTTCATGGCCGAGTCGTCGCGCAGCATGATGCTGCCACGATGGTAGAGCCCCCAGTGGGCGTTGCCGTCAGGCCGCAGCGGGGCGATGGCGCACCAGGCCTCGAGGGCGCGGATGTAGGTTTCGGTGACCAGCTCGAGCAGGGCGTGCACCAGGGCGGGCCTGTCGTGCAGGGCGATAAAGAGGCTCGAGCCCCACAGCACCTCGACGATATCCATGGGCCCCTGCAGGTCGGGGTGATAGATGAACACGTGGGCGCCGATGCGCGGGTGGCTGGCGGCGATGGCGCGGTAGCGCTGGGCCATGGCGAGCACCTGCGGCATATAGCCACGGTCGAGGGGCGGCGGCCCCGCGGCCACCAGGCGCTCGATGGCGGCCACGTCGTTGAGCGGCCACGAGGTGGGCAGCGTGTCGAGGGCGTCGTCCATCACAAAGGGGCGCACGCCAAACAGCAGGGGGATGATGCTGGTGCCATAGTTGGCGCGCACGTTGAGCAGCAGGCCGCTGCCCTCGGCCAGGGCGCGGCTGCACCCCAGGTACTGTTGCAGCGCCATGCGGTCGGGGTCTCGCAGGGCGTGGTTGACGGGCACATGCGCGGGCCACATGGGGCCTGCTGGGCTGGGGCGGCGGTGTCTCGGGCTGAACAGCGGGGCGTCTACGCCGGCGGCGGCAAAGGCCTGCCACTGTTGCAGCAGCTCGGCCTCTTGGGCAGGGTCGATGCGCGCCTCGAGGTCGTCGAGGCAGGCGACCAGCTGGTCGGCCGCGCTGGTGTAGGGCATGGCTCGCCTCCGGGGGTGCGGGTTGAGGGCCATTGTACCACGCCCTGCCACGCTACGCCGCTGCGCCTTGCGGCCGTGCCCGCGTTGCGTGTACCATGGCGTCAACCCCTGCAGGAGGCGCCCATGACCGCCCTGACCATGCACCAGCGCATGACGCGCATCTATGCCCATCAAGAGCCGGACCGCGCGCCTATCGTCGAATCGCCCTGGGCCAGCACCATCGCGCGCTGGCGCCGCGAGGGCCTGCCCGCGGGCGTCGACTGGGAAGACTATTTCGGCGTCGACCGCTACGCCGGCATCGCCGTCGACAACAGCCCGCGCTACCCCGAGCGCACCCTCGAAGAGACCGACGCCTACCGCGTCTATTCGACCAAATGGGGCGTCACCCAGCGAGACTGGGTTGACCATGGCGGCGTGCCCGAGTTTTTGCACTTTACCATCACCGACCCAGACGCCTGGGCGGCCGCCAGGGCGCGCATGACGCCCGACCCCGCGCGCATCGACTGGGCGCACCTCGAGCGCAACTATGCCCGCTGGCGCCGCGAGGGCGCCTGGATCCGCGGCCATTTCTGGTTCGGGTTCGATGTGACGCACTCGTGGATGGTGGGCACCGAGCGGGTGCTGCTGGCCCTGGTCGAGCGGCCCGAGTGGGTGCAGGATATGGTGATGACCATGCTCGACCTGGACATTGCCCTGTTCGACATGATCTATGCGCGCGGCTATAGCGTCGACGAGATCAACTGGCCCGACGACCTGGGCTATAAAGAGAACCAGTTCATGTCGCGGCGCATGTATCGCGAGCTGATCAAGCCGGCGCACCAAAAGGCCTGCGAGTGGGCCCATGCGCGTGGCGTCAAGGTGTGCCTGCACTCGTGCGGCGACGTGCGCCCGCTGGTGCCCGAGTTCATCGACGCCGGCGTCGATATGCTCAACCCCCTCGAGGTCAAGGCGGGCATGGATCCGCTGGCGCTCAAGGCGCAATATGGCCACGAGCTGGCCTTTTTCGGGGGGCTCAACGCCGTGCTCTACGAGACGCCCGAGCTGATGTGGGACGAGATGCGCCGCGTGATCCCCACCATGAAGGCGGGCGGCGGCTATGTCATCGCGTCAGACCACTCGGTGCCCGACAATGTGTCGCTGGCCGAGTTCGGCGAGTTTGTGCGCCTGGCCCACGAGCTGGGCCGCTACGACTGAGGCGCGGCCGGCGCGCTGCTAGGGGTGGCCCAGTGGGTCGTCTCGGGTGCGGCGCTGATAGATCTCGACCAGGTCGATGGTCTCGACGAGGTCATAGTTCTGGTTCAGCGTGAGCGTCAGGCGCTCGTCGGGGTCGCTCAAGGGGCCGCGCCAGAGGGTGGTGACCACATAGGCGGGGCGCCTGTCGCGCAAGAGGGCCAGCAGCTCTTCATACACGCCTGGCAGGTGGCTCACGTGCAGCTCAAACAGGTAGGGGCTGGCGCTGCGCCGGCCGGCCAGGTGGCAGATGTGGGCGCCCTCGTAGGCCACGTAGATCGCGTCATCGGGGTCGGTGTGGGCCTGCAGATAGGCCGCCACGGCGCCGGCCTGGGTCACCAGCGGCTTTTTAAAGAGGCGCTCGGCGCCGCGCTGCGGCGAGACGAGCAGATATTGCCCCGTGGTGAGCAAAAGCGCGGCCAGCAGCGCCCACGCGGCGCGACGCCGACCAGCGAGCCGAGGGCCAGCGCCGGCCACCACGTGCAGGCCGTCTAGCGAGGCGCCGGCCAGCAGGGCCAGCGGTGGCACGAGCTGCAGAAAATAGTGGCGATACCAACCGCCGCCCAGCGCCATGCCTGGCAGCGCCGTCAACGCCCACAGCGTTACCAGGCGCACGCCCTGGCGGGGCGCGTAGCGCTGGCCCAGTAGCCCCGCAGCCAGCAGCGGCGCCAGCGCCGGCGAGACCAGCAGCAACTGCCCCAGCGCCAGGCCCAGCGGCCAGGCGCGGTCGATGTAGAGGCGCGAGCCAAAGACGGCAAAGCTGTAATCGGCCCAGCCCACGGTGTAGAGCCCGTGCGCCAGAGAGCCCAGGGGCGCCAGCGCCGCCGCGCCCAGCAGCGCGGCATAGGCGCGTCTGGGGGCGCCGTCGCGCCACAGCAGGGCCAGGGCCAGCAACCCCGTGCCCACGGCCGAGGGCTTGAGCATGACCGCCAACCCCAGCAGCAGCCCCGCCCAGCCTGGCCGCCGTCGCTGCACCAGATACACCGCTGCCGAGGCGGGCAGCAGCATAAAGTGCTCGGCGTTGGCGGTAAAGCCCTCGAACTGGGCCGCGGCCGAGTAGAGCACATAGACCAGCGCGCCCAGCAGCGCCGCGCGCTCGCTCAAGTGGCGTCGGCCGATCAGGTAGAGCAGCGGCGCCGTAGCCGCCACCCACAGCGCGCCCCAAAAGCGCAGCGCGGGCGTGCTGCCGCCCAGCAGCGCCATGCCCAGCCGGTAGGCCCAAAAGATGGCCTGGGGGCGATCCATCCACAGCTCGCTGCTGTAGAGGGTGTGGCCCTGGCGCCACCAGTGGGCGGTGTAGGCGTATACGCCCTCGTCGGGGATGAGCGGCCAGCCAAAGAACGGCGCGCGCGCCAGCACGGCCAACAGCATGATGGCCGCCAGAGCGCACAGGCGCCGTTGCGGGGCCGACAGGCGCCCCCAAAAGGCTCGCAGACGGGCAGAGAGGGCATGCGTTTCCATCGGCCCGCATTGTCGTCCAAACCGCCGTGCACGGCAAAGGCGCGCGGCCCGCGCGGTGGCTAGAGGTCCAGCTCGCTCAACGGAATCTGGGTGAGCGCGTCGGGGTCATCCACGTCCTGGTGGACATAGAGGCCGCACCAGCAGCGCTTCATGGCGTCATAGTGGGCGCGGTGGTAGGGGATGCACGGGCAGACGATGCGCATATCCTCGCTGCGCACGCCGGTGCGCCCCTGGCAGGGGCAATAGGGCGCGCCATAGCGGCGCTCGAGCTCGACCTCGGCGTCGAGCAGGTCGTTGACCAGCTCTTCATCGGGCGAGAATTTGTAGCCCAGCAGGGCGACGATGCGGCCAAAGCGCTCGCGGAACAGTGCTTTGCGATCCATGGCGGCGCCTACTCTGGCAGGCCCAGCAGGGCGATGTAGCGGTCTGGGTGGTGCCCCAGCACGGCGGTGCCATCGATGATGGTGCAGGGAAAGGTCACGTCGCCGCCCGAGAGGGCCTTGATCTCGGCCACGATGCGGTCTTGCTCGGGCTTGTCTGCCAGGTCGTACTCGACCACCTCGACGGCGATATGGCGCTCGTCGAAAAAGCGGCGCGTCTTTTTGCACCAGGGGCAATAGCTGAGGGCATAGACCTTGATGTCAGCCATGGGGGTGCTCCTTTCGCTCGGGCAGCAGCAGCCACAGGGCGCCCTGCTGCTCGCGGCAGGGGTAGGTGCGCAGGGCGATCTCGGGCGCGAGGTCGAACGCGCCCGTGCGGATGTCAAAGGTCCAGTCGTGGCAGGGGCAGGTGAGGGCATAGCCCTCAAAGGCGCCCCGCGTAAAGGTGCAGCCCAGGTGGGGGCAATCGTTCTCGATGGCATAGGGCGCGCCCTCGCGGCGCAGCAGCAAGATGCGTTGCCCGTCGATGGTCAACGCCAGGCGGCCCCCCTCGGGCAGCTCGCCCGATGCGGCCACGCGCGCCCAGCCGTTCGCCATGCTCAACGTCATCCGCGGCCTCCTAGAACGGTACTGTAGGCCAGTTTAGCACATTAGTTGAGCATGTCAATCAAGTAATGGCCGCTGGCTGCCACAGATGCATTGCCCCCCCTGAGAGGGGCGGGCCAGGTTGGGTGCAGGTGCCGGTTGGCACCTCAGTAGCGCAGCACCAGAGCGATGCGGCCGTGCTCGGCCAGTTGGCCCGCATCGACAAAGACGACGCGGCCGCCCTGGCGCAGCACCGTCTCGATGACGTCGTCTACGGCGTCGTCGAGGACCTCTGGCGCGGTGTCGTCATCGGCAGGGGCCAGGTGCCGGCCGGTCTCGTCGACGAGGGCGGGGTAGTGATAGTCCTCTTCGACGAGCAGCAGCTCGCCACGGCCGTCGTGGGCCAGCCGCCACACCTCGCCGATGGTCGAGGCCGAACGCTGGGCGCCCACGGCGCGGCCCAGCTCATCGAGCCGCTCGATGCGCTGCGCGGCCAGGCTGGCCTTGACGGGCGGCCATACCAGCTCGCCCAGCTCTTTGGGCGCCGTGGCGGTGTGGCTGCCCTCGACGCGGGCCACGATGTGCCGCGCGTTGGCCGTGATCTCATCGTAAAAGGCCAGAAAGCGGTTGACGCCCACCACCACCACCGGCAGGGGGTCTTGGGCCAGCAGGGCAGAAAGGGTGGCGTCTACCCTGCGAAAGAACTGGCGGTGATACTCGTCGCGGTAGGCCGAGCGACTGACGCCACGGCCACCCGGTAGGCGCGCTGCGCCCCCTGGGCCCGTGTGCGTCAGCGGAAAGCCCACGTCGGTGACCTCGGTCAGATCCTCGCGCACGGCCTCGTAGAGGCGCGTGGGCTGCTCGCCCAGCGTCAGCACCCAGTAGCGCGGGGTGCGGTTGAGGGCGTACACCAGGTCGCGCGTGAAAAAGCTCTCATCGACGACGACGCGCTCGGGCAGGTCAAAGGGCAGGTAAAAGGCGCGGCTGATATCGCGGTTGACGAACAGCGCCAGCCCGTCGAGGGCGTTGGTATAGTCGATCTCGGCCACCAGACGGTCGAAGCGCTCGAGCAGGGGCGCCAGGTCGCGCTGGTTGAACTCGCGCAGCAGGCGTTCGATGGCCTGGTCGACGAGGTTCTTGACGCGGATGGGGTCTTGTTTGTTGTCGGGTGAGGTGCGGTGTGTGGGCAGCGTAATCGTCACTGCCGGGTAGCCAGAGACACGCTGCAGCAGGTGGACGTCGTGCTGGTTCATCGGGACTTCCTTTCAGGTTGCCAGAAACGCGGCGTCAGCACCATTATTGTACAGTGATTTTGTCTGGTTTCCAAGCGGCGTGTCGATCTGGGGGGCGTTGCAGGTGGGGGCGCGGGCCTGGGCAGGCCTCGCGCCAGACACTGACGGTCTGGCGCGAGGCGCGGGCGCTGTGGTGTGCCTATTTGGGCTGGATGGGGATATAGATCTCCATCTCCTGGTTGCCGCCGGCGGGGTCAAAGGTGGGCGGGTACAGCTCAAAGTCTGGCGCGGGGCGATGGGTATAGGCCTCGCTGGCCGGCAGCCAGGTCTCAAAGCCGTAGCGGTAGGCCTCAGAGATGGTGGGCAGGGTGCAGCCAAAGACGGCATAGAGCCCCGCGGGCACCTGCCAGACCTGCATGCCCGCGGGCAC
>JAAYDS010000276.1 GCA_012729155.1 Chloroflexota bacterium
AAACTGCGGCTAGCATAGCACGATGTGAGGGCTGCTGTCAAGCGGCTCTGAACATCGCTGTCACCAGCCGATCAAGAGCAGCACCGCCATTACGACCTCGGAGCCCAGGCTGACCCAGTTAGAGCGCATCTGGGCGTTATCGACAAAGATGGCCACCAGCCGTACGATGGCGATGACGGCATAGGTCAGGCCCAGTACCTGCAGCGCCTCCATGCGCCTAAAGATCAGCGGGGCCACTGCGAGCGCCACAAACACCCCGCCCATCACTGCCCTAATCTCGGATGCAGCACGCGGGCTGTCGGCCTTGAGGCCGGTAAAGCCCTCAATACGTTCTGGCCAGACCATGCTGTAGAGACCTACAAGCGCTGTAAAGACGGCGATAGCGATGCGGATGATGGTCAGAAGCATCAGCGACCTCCTCTCGGGGCCATGGCTGCAGACATCATAGCCCCAGTGCCATCCGTTGCGCAAACCTGTGCTGGGTTGTTTGACCTGTGGCGCCACTGACGGTAGCATCAGCCGATATCGCAGGAGTGAGGCATGAGCTGGCAGGCGGCCGAGACGGCCAGAGAATTGCTGGTTGGTGAGCGAGGCGTCGTACGCCGAGACTGGGGTGGTCAGTTGCCCATCGCGCTGGTCTACCCTAACAGTTATGGCGTGGGCATGTCGAGCCTCGCCATCCACAGTCTCTATCGCTTCTTTAATGCCCAGCCCGGCGTGGTATGTGAGCGAGCCTTTGCCTGGCTCGGCCGCGCGCCTCGCAATGAGGGGCCGCCGCTTACCCTCGAGTCGCAACGGCCTCTGGCAGAGGCCGCGCTGGTGGCAATCTCGGTATCGTTCGAGATGGACTACTTTCACGTGGTCGACCTACTGCGGCGCGCCAACATCCCGGTGCGAGCTGCCGAGCGTGATGATCGCCATCCCGTGGTGCTTGTGGGCGGCCCAGCGGTTTCGGCCAATCCGGCTCCACTGGCTCTCATGGCCGATGCCATGCTTATCGGCGAGGCTGAACCGGCGTTGGCGGCACTCACGGCGGCCCTCCGAGACGCGGCTGCCGATGGCCGCCGGGCGATCCTCGAGGCCTTGCAGGGCATTTGCGGCCTCTATGTGCCCCTGCTGCATGACGGCTCGCCGGTGCAACGCCTCTGCCTCGACGATCTGGACGCCTGGCCCACGGCTTCATCTGTGTACGCCCCTCAAGCCGAGTTTGGAGACATGCATCTCGTTGAGATCGCCAGGGGGTGCATGCGAGGCTGTCGGTTCTGTTTGGCGGGGTATCTGTATCGGCCGATGCGTCAGCGTTCTGTAGCCCATATCCTCGATCGCGCTCGCGAGGGGCGCACCTGGCACCGCAAGGTGGGTCTGGTGGCCGCCGCCGTGTCTGACTATGACGAGATCAACGCTCTGCTAGACGGGCTGCGGGCGTTGGGCTTGGGTGTCTCGGCCTCGTCGCTACGCGTCAAACCTCTCTCGCCAGCGTTGCTGCAGGCGTTGCAGGATAGCGGCGCGCGCTCGGTCACCCTGGCGCCCGAGGCGGGCTCTGATCGGCTGCGGCGTGCCATTGCCAAGGGTGTTACTCGTGATGATCTACTGCAGGCGGCCGAGCGGCTGTCCGGACGCTTTGCCTCGCTCAAGCTCTACTACATGGTGGGGCTGCCGGGCGAGACCGACGCCGACGTGGCCGAGATCGTCTCTCTCTCAGCCGAGGCTCGGCGGCTGTTCGGCCGTGAGGTAGTGGTCAATGTAACACCCTTTGTCCCCAAGGCTCACACGCCCTTTGAGCGCCAGCCTCTGATGCCGTTGCCCGTGCTCGAGGCCCGCCTGCGAGATCTGCGCAGCCGCTGCCGTGCCGCAGGGCTGCAGTTTCGCAGTGAAGCTGCCTGGCAGGCGCAGGTACAGGCGGTGCTAGCCCGTGGCGACGCGGCCGTTGGTGAGGTGCTGCTGGCCCAGACGCGCCCAAACCCTCGACGCCTGCTCCGCGATATGGCCATGCACGAGGTTGACGCTGAGCGCTATCTGCAGGCGCAGCCTGCCCAGCAGCCGCTGCCCTGGGACATCATCTCACTCGACGCGTCGTGCGGGGCTGTATCATGATCTGGCATCAAGGGCCGCCGCCCTATCTCACTTTTGCGCGGCTGGGGCAGGGTCAGCGGCATGCGGTCTTTACTCGCTTGGGCGGCGTGAGTCAGGGGCATCTTGCCTCGTTGAACCAGAGTCTGATGGTGGCTGACGACCCTACGCATGTTCATGAAAATCAGCGCCGCGCCCAAGCTGTGCTACACTGTGTGCCAGAACAGGTGGTCAACTGCCAGCAGGTGCACGGCAACCATGTAGCGGTGGTGACGGCGGCTGACGGCGGTGGTGTAGTGCCTGCCACCGATGGCTTGGTGACGGCTGACCCCGATGTGGTGTTGACGATGCGCTATGCCGATTGCGTGCCGGTGCTGCTCTATTGCGCTACGAGGGGCGTCGTAGGTCTCGCCCACGCTGGCTGGCGTGGCACCGTTCAGGGCGTAGCTGCTCAGACGGCCCTCGTGATGATGGAGGCGTTCGACTGCCTCCCTCACGAGATATCGGCCGGCATAGGACCCTCGATCGGCCCCTGCTGCTACGAAGTGGGGCCACAGGTGATCGTGGCCTTTGCCACGACTTTTCGCGACGAGGGGGTGATCGGCGCACCCACGCGCCATGGCCACGCGCGCATCGACTTGTGGCAGGCCAACGCGGCACAGCTGCGCGCGGTGGGCGTGCGGTCCATCGAGGTGAGCCGCTATTGCACTTATTGTCATCGAGACACCTTTTTCTCGCACCGCGGCGATTGCGGGCGAACGGGCCGCTTTGCGGTCTATCTCGGATTATTGCCCTAGCCAGGAGAGGCAGGATGCGATCCATCTGTGACACGGTGGCCAGGAACCTGGCGCAGGTTGAAGAACGTATCGTGGCGGCCTGCGAACGCAGTGGCCGCTCCCGCGAAGCGGTGACGTTGGTCGCCGTCACGAAAACCTGCACCCTTGACCAGGTGCGGGCCGCCTATGATTGTGGCCTGCGTGACGTGGGCGAGAACCGCCCAGAGGAGCTGCTGCTGCGCATCGAGGCGCTCGCTGGCGCCTATGACGATGACCCACTGCGCTGGCATATGATCGGCCATGTGCAGGGCCGCAAGGTACCGGGCGTGGTGGCCGCCGCCGATGTGCTGCACTCGCTCGACTCGCTGCGGTTGGCTCAGCGGCTACAACGATTCGCGCAAGAGGGCGAGCGCAAGCTGCCCGTGATGGTGCAGCTCAACGTCTCGGGCGAGGCCAGCAAAGAGGGCTGGCCTGCCTGGTCCGACGAGCT